>CANOBT010000017.1 GCA_947564305.1 uncultured Lachnospiraceae bacterium
GCCAGAGGCATACTATGATTTAATGACCGTGATTATGATTTGTCTGGGCATGCCGGAACTGGCATCTATCCCTACGCTAGTTGTATCTGTAGTAAGAGCTTGCTCTAATTCTTCCAATGATGTTACAGGATAAATCAAGTCAGACACTTGCGTCTGTGTACCTTGTGGATCATACAAATATACATGGTACAATTCGGCGTTCATAAACTTTATATAACCGAAGTTAATAAATAGTGTGTAAAGGAGAAAAGAGCCAAACGCAAGCAGAAAAAATTTTCCGGCTATCATCATTTGACAGTCTTTTTTGAATAGGGAACAAAAGTTTTTCCACATCAAAACAGCCCCCTTCCCGTATATTGGATAAACATATCCTCTAAAGTCGGTTCTTCCGAATGGACACTGATAATTTCATCATGTGGAAAAGGAATACCAGCTTCTAATTCCGGGGTTTCGATTGTTTTTTCTTTCCTCTTACCTTGATACAAGTAACAAATTGTAACACGTTGATTGCTGTTTTTTTCTTTCAGTTTTTTCGGTGTGTCTAATGCTACAATGTTCCCGTTTGAAATAAATGCTACCCTATCACATAACAAGTCTGCATCCAGCATATTATGTGTGGTTAAAAATACTGTAGTACCTTTCCCTCGTTCTTCCTCTATGATCTTACGGAACAAAACCGCACCGGACGGATCAAGTCCGCTGGTCGGTTCGTCCAAAAATAACAGTTTAGGATTGCTTATAAGCGCTCTTGCCATACTTACACGCTGCCGCATACCTTTTGAGTAAGAAGAAACTGGTTTTCTAAGAAAGTCACGCTTAAATTCCAATGCTTCCAGCAATTCTTCAATATCCCGTAATTGGCCTGTGGGATAAAATGAGGAAAAATATTTGAGGTTATCAATAGCACTCAAGTTTGCATAGAGATAGGGAAATTCAAATAAAACGCCTATCTTCTGAAAAAAGTCCTGTGTATGCGCTGTAGCAATATCCTTTCCAAATAGTGATACTTTACCGCCGTGTCCTTTTAGAATCCCTGTGAGAATTTTTTGCGTTGTGGATTTGCCGGAACCATTGGGTCCCAAAAATCCAAAAATTTCGCCGTTCCCTACTGTAAAATCTAAGCCGTGCAATGCTTTCTTATCTTTTCCATAAGAGAAAGTCAGATTTTTGACTTCAATCATTCATCATCCCCCCATTTCCCATGTTTGCTATTTTTCTTTTCCTGTTGGCGTTTGCTCCACCATTTCATAAACTTGATTTTGAAGGGGATAGTGATTATTACCACTACCACAATCAACAGCCACCAATACCATTCCAAATCTAAAAATGTCATAAATAATCCTCCTTTATTTTGGGTCCTGCCCTTTGGTGATATGACTTTAAGAAAATGAGGTGAAGTTGGTGTGAGGTTGATGTGAAGTTGGTGTGAAATAAAAATAGTTCTGCTCCCAATTATAGAAAACAGAACCACAAAAAGTGATAATAACGTCTTATTTAACTGTAGGAATGGAAAAGTAAAATTGAACACCATCTGTAAGATTTTTAACACCATAGTTCAATTCCTGCATAGACAGAACTTGTGCAACAATCGCAAGTCCCAGCCCAGAACCTCTGTACGCCGAACGATTATCACGATAAAACTTTTCCCATATCTTCTTCAAGTTTTCCTTTGGGATAAGACAACCTTGATTATATACGGAAAAATGCAATTCCCCACTTTTGTCTATAAGGCATAATTTCAAGATACCTCCCGGTTGTATGTTTTTTTTGGCATTGATAATGAGATTGTTTAAGACTTGCTCCATTCGTAGTTTATCTGTATGAACAAAAACTTTATGGTCGGGAAGCTCATATTGCAATTCAAAATTAACATCCGGCGTATCAATCAGTAACCGTCCGGCAACTGTTTCTAAAAGTTCAACAAAGTCAAAGCGTTCGGGGGAAAGTTGAACAGCCCCGGTTTCTAATGCAGACAAATCTAACAGAGTCGTAATCAGATTATTCATTCGTTCTGTTTCCGATATGATTATTTCTGCATATCTTTGTTTTTTTATTTCATCTTTTTCGTCTTGATACCCCTCCGCGTAAGCCCTTATGATCCCTAAAGGGGTTTTCATTTCATGGGATAAACTATCTACTAATTCTTTACGCTCTGCTAACAATATGCGTTCCTGCTCGACATCTTTTTCAAGCTGCTTATTTGCCTCCTCTAACTTTATAAGAGCTTTTTGTAAATTTTCAGCCATGAAATTCAGATTTTTAGAAAGTCGTCCAAATTCATCATTCGTCATAACATCACAGGTCGAAGAAAAATCTAAATCAGCCATTCTTTTTGCTGCTTGTTCTAATTTAGCAATAGGTTTGGAAATAAAGCAGCTCATTAAAAAATCAACTGCAAAAATCAGCAGCACTACAAAAACAGTCCAAATAGAAAGTGAAGTGTTGGGTGAAAATGGTAATTTGGTCGAAAATATATATGAAATAATAAGAATAGCACCTATAACTTTAGACGTTAAAAGTATTTTTTTCCGTATGGAATGAACGCTCAAAGTATCATTATTTTTCATACTGTCACCTCTAATTTATAGCCGGAGCGGATAAGCGTTACAATATGCTTACCCTCACTTCCCAACTTTTGCCGCAATGTTTTGATATGGGTATCTACAGTACGGGTAGTTCCCTCAAAATCATATCCCCAAATTCTGTTTAGCAACTGTTCACGGGTAAAAATCTGTCCGGGGTTCATCATAAAAAAATAGAGCAGTTCGTATTCTTTGTGAGTAAGTTTAATTTCCTGCCCATCTAAAAACACTTTATGTGAGGACGGCATAACGGAAATTTTTCCTATACTCAATGTTTCTAATGGTTCAGAGGAAGAACGACGGAGAAGCGCATTAACTTTAGCCGCTAAGACCTTTGGACTGAAAGGTTTTGTTGTGTAATCGTCAGCACCATATTCATACCCTTTCAATTTGTCACTTTCTTCGCTTTTTGCTGTCAGCATGATAATAGGCATATTACTCATTTCCCGTGCCATTTTACAAACAGTAAACCCGTCCATGTGGGGCATCATAATATCCAATATCATTAAGTCCATTGGATTATTTTTCAATATCATTAAAGCATCTATCCCGTCGTCAGCAGTAAAACAGGTATGCCCGCCTTTTTTGATATAGTCGGCAATAATATCCTGCATATTTTTTTCATCTTCTACAATTAAAATGTTCGCCATGAAATTATTCCTTTCCATTAGATTTACGCCGTTTGTCTGTCGTAGTCCAGCTATACTCCCTTTCATTACCGTCTGAGCGGCATTTTTTTAATCAGCTTGGAAATTTCCTTTTCCCGTTTTCCTTTTGCAATCATGTAGCTTTCCTTATCTTCGATATAATCATTTTCCGCTTTCAGCTTCTGATAAGACTGCCAGCGTTCTATCTGCAATTCTCCTGTTTCCAGTGCTTTTTGAATGGCACATCCCGGCTCGTTTGTGTGGGTACAGTTACGGAATTTACACTGAGAAGCAAGCTTTTCAATATCTGTAAAGGTTCTTTCAATTCCTGTATCATTATCCCACATTCCAAATTCACGCATACCCGGAGTATCAATTACCATGCCACCTGACGGGAGCAGAAACAATTCTCTGTGTGTAGTAGTATGTCTGCCTTTATCATCATTGCGAAGTCCATTCGTTTTTAGTTGCTCTTTACCCAATAGGCAATTGATAAGAGTAGATTTTCCCACGCCGGAAGAACCGATAAACGCAGTCGTTTTGCCATCCGAAATAAATGGCAGAAGTTCCTTGTATCCATTTTCTTCTGTTGAAGTAGTAACCAAAATATCCACCCCAAAAGCAATCGAAGATACTTCCGCAAGTTTATGTTCCAAATCATCACACAAATCCGATTTTGTCAGCACCACAACCGGCATAGCACCGCTGTCCCACGCAATCGAAATATATCGTTCCAATCGTCTAAGGTTAAAATCATTGTTCAATGCCATGCACAAAAATGCAATGTCAATGTTTGCAGCAACCACCTGCTCCTGCTGTGATTCTCCAGCCGCTTTTCGGATAAAAGCACTTTTTCGCGGCAGCAGCGTTTCGATAATTGCACTGTTGCCGGATTCGTTCCAATTTACCAGTACAAAATCGCCAACAGCAGGGTAGTCAGAAGAAACTGTAGTTTGAAACCGGAACTTTCCGGATACTTCCGCCATTTTCTCTCCTTTGTCCGATATGATTCGATAGAACCCTTTTTCCTGTGTAAGAACACGAGCTGGGGCTAATTGATTATCTTGTGGGATTTCATTTGAAAACATTTCGGAGAATCCGTATTTTTTTATGTTAATTAAATTGTCCACTATAATTTCCTTTCTGCTGTGAGTTAGGTTTTTATGAAAAATATTTTTGAAAAAAATCGTCGATATAATACATATAGCTTTTGGCAATTTCATCTTTTTTCTCTTTACAATCTACTCCATCTGACATACTGAGAAGAAGATAAAAGGGGGAATAGAACTCAACTGCTAACGCATGGGGAGATGGCAATAGTTTCTCTTGTTTCTTTGATATTTCACGCAACAAATTTTCAATATAATCCAAAGGTCCGCTGACAAGAACTTTCTGATATAAGGCACTCATTTCTGGGGATTTGTATTGTTCCAGAGTAATCATTTTACGAAAATTGCAGGCAATTTCATCTTCACTCCAATAATGGAATTGCGCTTTCATATAATTGCCTAAACTTTCTGCTGATATATTAGAAAAAGCTTCTGGCATTTCTGAATAATCTTTTTCTGGAACACCGTTTTTTTGAGAACGCTCTACATCCAGTTGGCAAACATATTCAAATATACAGTTAAAAATGTCTCTCTTGTTTTTATAATGCTTATATAATGCCCCTTTAGTCATGCCCAATGCTCCTGCAATCTGACTTACAGATACCGCCTCATACCCATTGACAGAAAATAGCTGTAAAGCAGCCACTAATATTTTTTCCTTCGTATTTTTCATCATAGCCTCCCGTTAGTAAACGACTGTTCACTTATATAGTATAGTGAACAGTCGTTTACTTGTCAAGTATTAAAATATATTCCAACAACATAAAAAGTCCCTTCCGGGACTTTTTATGCAGCCTAACCAATCGGGATTACACACATCACTCCTTACAAGGAATCTCCACAACATAACTCCTCTTACTGTCTGTCACCGTCAGTTTCACCATACCAGCTTCCCCGGCCCGTACAACCGCCATAGCCTCTCCATAATAGGTGTCCACCGTATCCTGTGCGTAATTTCCTTTTACATAAGCATTTGCGCTGCCAAGTCCCATCAGGACCCCGTTTTCCACCGATACTTTCAACTGTTCCCGCACCATCGGTTTCCAAATTCCCTGCGCATCTGTATATTGAAGAGGAATGAATACCAACTTGCCTGGCTTTACTTCCTGCTCCTCCGGGCGAATCTGAAGCCGGGTATCTTCTCCTGCTGTTTTTAAAGTCTGGCGGCCAATCTCTCTGCCCATCCCGTCGTAGGATACGGCTGTAATCTCTCCATCCTCATACGGGATTTTGAATACTCTGCGGCATGTATTCTTATAGCTCTTTCTGCCTGCAGCCTTCCGATTCACCAGCAGTTCCACTTCTGCCGCCCTTGCATACACTTCAACCGTGGCTGTCTGGCCCGTACACCCATGCCATGACCAGCTTTCCAACGCTTTGGTCAACTGCCACCCTGTAAGGTTCAACTTTTCCTTCTGATATACTGGATTTACTGCAATAATCGGCCCCGCTTCCTGTTCAAAGGCAACTCTGGTAAATGCTGCCTCTGCCCGTGGTTTTCCAAGTAAATCCACACGTCCATTGCCTCCCGTCATGCGGCCGCAAGGACTTTCTTCCTTGTAATCCGAATATTCCGCGGCCCCGTCGCCTGTCTCTCCGATGTAATCCATACCGGCCCAGACAAAATCTCCCAGAATCCGGGGATGCCTCTTCGCTTTCTCCCAGAAGGAATAGGCATCCTTACAGAACGTCTCGGTTCCTAAAATCAATCTGTCCGGATATTTTTTCAAATCATGCAGATAACGGAAAATACCATAATTGTATCCCGCAATATCCATATTGGCAAATGCATCCTTCGTTTTCAAATCACAAGGGTAAAGGGTGGCTCCGCATTTCATGAAATAATCCCCTGCAAGGCATGCCAGTGTATTATAAAATTCACTTCCTACCGGCTTTTTCTTTTTCCCTGCATCTGCCTTCTTCTGTGCTTCCTGTGCATTCTTTTGTGCTGCCTGGGCGTTCTTCTTCGCCTTATCGTCACTGTAGACACCGAAGCCAATAGAGCTTAAGAAGTTAAAGAAAATATTAATCCCACAGGTCACCGGCCGGGTTTCATCCAGGGAATGAAGATACCGAGTAAACTGTCCTGTCAGCTCGATTCCCTTTTTCTGAGCGGTCTCCGATACCTCGTTTCCAGTGGAATACATGATCACAGACGGATGGTTGTAATCCTTTTCCACCATGTCCTTTAAATCTTGCTTCCACCAACGCGGAAGATGCTCCACATAGTCATGCTCCGTCTTGTGGATATACCATACATCCACATATTCATCCATCATCAGCATACCTACCCGATCGCAGGCGTCCAAAATGGCTTTGGAACAGGGATTGTGTGCGGAGCGCAGGGCATTGTATCCCTGTTCCTTCAGAATCCGCACCTTTCGCTCCTCTGCTTCCGGAAATGCACAGGCTCCCAAGATTCCGTTGTCGTGATGGATGCAGGCGCCGCGCAAAATCACACGTTTTCCATTGATTGCAAGTCCTGCCTCTTTGTTCCATTCCAGAAGCCGGATACCAAAATGTTCTTCCACAACGTCTTCCCCGAACGTCACTTTACAGCGATACAGATTGGGTGTATCACAGCTCCAGAGTTTTGCGTAAGGGATGGGGAACTGGACTGCCGCGCAGTATTCTGATTCTTTTGCGGCTGATGTCTCCACTTGCTGCACTGCCACACCCTGCCCATTGTCGTCAAAAATCTCAATCTGCACCATACCGCTTACAGAAGTCTTCACATCTGCCTCTATAACCGCAGGTTCATAACTGATGGTATGAATCCGCACACCGTTGACTGGGATATGTTTTTCCTCACCAATCCATAGAGATACCGGGCGGTAGATTCCGGTTCCCGGATACCAACGGCTGTTAGGCTGATCTGAATTGCAGGCAATCACCCGGATTTCATTTTCCTTTCCATAAAGGAGTTCTTCCTTCGTATCTACGTAAAAGTTGGTATAACCATAAGGACGGGACAGAACCTTCTTCCCATTGAGATACACTTCTGCATTGTGGTAGACCCCTTCAAATTCTATGAGGACCTTTTTGTCCCGATATTCTTCCGGCACAAAAAATAACTTTTTATATTCATAATCTCCGCCAACAAACCAGCCAATATTGTTTTCTCCCTGGCTCGCCTCTGAACGCTCCTCTGACCACATCGCATCGTGAGGCAGCGTCACAGAATGCTTCGTGTCATCACGTGTCAGGCATCTACAGGTCCATCCCTCGTTAAAATCTACTTTTTTCATCTTATGCACCCTTTCTGTTTTAACCGATTTACGAAACAAATGTACTACTGTAAGTGTACCATGAACATAAGTATGAAAAACAATGCTCCACGTGAATTGACTGTTTTTTTACGTTAATGTCAGTTTTTGAGCAAATCTGTGACGCGGGCTATTCGATAGATTTCCTCTATAACTCCCTTGTCAAATCCTTTACCCATATGTATTTCCGGTAGTGATACATCACCCACGGAATCTTGCCCACCTCGTCCAGACAGGTACATGCATATACAACCAGCACCGGCCAGTTCAGGAAAAATGTCCCTGCCACCGCCAACGGAATGGCAATCCCCCACATGCAGACCGCCAGGCTGTACATATCGAACATGGTATCTCCCCCGGCCGCAAAGATTCCATTGATGATAATCGTATTTACAGTACGCCCAATCATGTAAAAGGCCATAATGACCATCATTCCAATCAGATAACGCTCCGCCTGGTCCGTCATTTTCACAAAGCTGGTGACAAAAGGAGTCACCGCCAGCATGATTGCCGTTGACAAAAAGCCCGTCAGAAACGCAATCTTTGCAAGACGGTCCCCATAGCATTTCCCTCGATCCAGATTCCCCGCTCCGAGCTCATTTCCCACAAGGATTCCGCCGCCGCTTGCCAGACCGTTGCACAGGCAGCATACCAGGTCTCTCACCACCGCGGCAATGGAATTTGCCGCAGTCGCATCGGTTCCAAGATGCCCCATAAACGCAGAGTATGAAGTAAATCCAACTCCCCAGAACAGGCTGGCCCCCAAAAGCGGAAGTGCACATCTCTGAAAATCACCAAAAAGCAGAGGGTTTCTTTTGAAGAGCCGGCTCCAATCCGGGCGGATATATCCTTCCCTATGAGAAAATAAGACTACCCACACAAGTTCTATCACTCTTGCAATCAAAGTCGCCGTCGCAGCACCCTGCACTTCCATTGCAGGAATTCCAAAAAGTCCGAAGATAAATACTGCATTTAATATGATATTGATTATCACCGCACCGGAACTGACAACCGCTGTCTGCGCTGCATGTTCGCTGACCTTCATAATCGCAAGGTAGCACTGTGAGATTCCGGTAAGCAGATAAGACCATCCGGCCACTTTCAGATAGCGGACTCCGATAACGATCAATGCTTCTTCATTTGTAAAAATGAGCATCAGGTATTTTGGAAAAAAGACGCATCCGATAAAGAAAATCAATGACACCGCGACACATAAACGAAGTCCTATACAGAAAATATCATTGACCGTTTTTGTATCCTTCTTTCCCCAATACTGCGCTCCCAGAATCACTATCGGCGCAATGATCGCCGTCAGTATCATGTTCTGGATAAACTGAATCTGGGTTGCCAGTGACACCGCTGACATAGAATTCTGCGTCACACGTCCCAGCATCAGCGCGTCCGCTGCAGCGACTGATGCAAGCATCAGATTCTGGAATGCAATAGGCACCGCAAGCTGCCATAATTTTTTCAAAAATATTTTGTCTGCAAATAATTTTTCTTTCATTGATATAACCGCCTCTGTGAATATTTTGTCCATTTTCCTTCCAGTATAACGGATTTCTTTTACAGGTACAACTCCAATTTCTTGACGAATATATCATTCCTCCACCGCAAACACGAATTCCACCTCATACCCTCCTCTTCCATTTTGTGGGAACGAGACATATCCCCCGTGTGCTGTCACAATCTGCTTCACAATCCGAAGACCCATGACATGGATTTCCTCTTCCAAATAAGACGTTTGCTTTTCCAAAATATCCACCACCTTCCCTGGAATCCCTGGCCCGGAATCTTGAATATTCCAGATGACACATCCCATTTCCAGAGAAAGATGAAGCATAATCTGACATCCTTTTGGATTATGACGGATGCTATTTCCGATTATATTGCGAAGTGCGCGCTTCAAAAGCGGAACATCCCCCCTTTGTTTCACCCGTTCTGTCTGCGGCGCTGCCTCCGCCGCAATTTCGAAGCTTCTGTCCAGACCTTCATTATAATATTCGACCGCCGTCTCCCGAAGCAAAACTGCAGGACAATATTCCGTCAGCCGCAGCGGCTGTGCATGATATTCCAGCTTTGAAGTCAAATTCAAATCCTCAATCAACTGCTTAATCAAAAGGCTTTGCTGCCGCACAGCCTCCGCCTGCCTTCTTTCTTCCTCTCCAAGCTCCGGACTGGCGGCAAGTGTATCCGAATAACCCATAATCAATGCCAGCGGAGTGCGGATATCATGGGAAACACCGGCAATCCAGCTTGTCCTTGCATCATCTCTCTGCCTGAGTTTTTCATCCTGGGTTTCCAGAAGCTGTGAAGTCTGGTTCAGCCTTTTGGCAAGCTCCCCTGTCATCCCTTTCTCTGACAGCGCAATCGGTTCTCTCTCTGCAAGGGCATCAATCCCCTCAAAAACCGGTCGTAAAGACCGATAGAAACGATATGCAAACCATAGGGCAAGCACCAGAAACAAAAGTACATTCATTCCCACAAAAATAAACAGATATTCCGGGAAGGACCTGAGCGTTTTTCCCGGATATACAAGATGTATCCTGACATATTGGGATTTCCCATAGCCGCACACAAGCAGATTGTCACCGGTTTCCCAGACACGAACCGGATAATCCATCAAATACCATCTAGAAAACTGCGCTACGTCTGCGATATTGTAGGATTTCGGGATTTCTTTCGGAAGCTGCCAGCTCCACACCACATTTCCGCTTTGATTCAAAAGCATGGCCCATAGATAGCGATACTCTCTCAGATAGTCATATCCTTGTTCCGAAAGCTGATACTGCATCTCCCCCTGGCCGTAATTCTTCGTGTCGTTCTGGCTTTCCTCAGTGTCAGAAACAGAAAGCTCTGATGCAATCCTGTTCATCTGTTCTCCTGCAAATAAAAAATCGTTTCTGCCCAGATTACGGCTTGACTGATAGCCAATATAGCACAATACTGCAGCATTAAAGCCAATCACCGTCATCACAAGGACTGCGGCGCTGAATATATATCTTCTGATGATTTTCATGAGACTTTTCATTTTACACCTCGCAATTTGTAACCAATCTGTTTTTGCAGATTGATTGCCTGCTTGCCCGCCATCTGCGAAGCAGATTTTTAATGCGGGCAATTCCCGTATCTTTTTTCATAGCATACGTCACACTATCTCAGGCGGTATCCCAATCCCCTGGCTGTGAGAAGCCATTTCGGAGAGGATGGGTCATTTTCAATCTTCTCCCGCAAGTGCCGGATATGGACCATCAATGTATTTTCATATCCATAATAGGCATCGCCCCACACTGCCATGCACAATGCATCAAAGGTCACAATATTTCCTCTGTTCTGATTCAATTTTTTCAAAATCTGCAGTTCCTTTGCGGTCAACGGCAGTACCTTTCCCCCGTATGTGACCGTCGCATTGGAAAAAGAAATCTGGTGCCCGTCTAAATCCAAAATCTCCTCCTGTGTGCCTTCCTGCATCTTTTTTACCGGCATGAAGTAAGTCCGTTTCAGAATAGCCCCGACCCGCAGGCTTAATTCCTGGCTCAAAAATGGTTTTGTAATATAATCATCTGCTCCCAATCCAAGGCCGAACAATCTATCGTTGTCTTCATCCCTGGCAGACAAAAATAAGATTGGAGTCTCCGAAATTTCTCTCATTTTCCGGAATAAAGAGAATCCGTCCCCGTCCGGCAGCATAATATCAAGAATCACAAGATGCGGCTCCTCCTGACAGAATTTTTGCAGACCATCTTCACATGAGTTTGCGCAATACACATCATCATAGCCGTTTCTGCGCAGCATTTCCCGAATCATAAGCACCAGTTCCTGGTTATCGTCTACCAAAAGTATTTTGCTGTCATATAAGTTCATATTGGTTTCTCCTTTTTTATGCAAACTGTAATCATATTCTCTTTCCATTATAGCGAACTTTCTCATTGTTTCCATATGCTGTGGTGAAAATTAAGGTAAAAATAAGGAGCGCTTCAGCGTCAGATAAGTCTGCTGCGGTATGATAGCGGCAGGTCAAAAAGGCCATACATGTACCCCGTGAAAAAGGGTACAACTACCGGAAAGGAGCACCTGATATGGAAAATATCATCACTACAAATGCACTGACAAAACAATATGGAGCAAAGGCCGTGGTCCATGATCTTGCGCTCAATGTACCTCCCGGCAGCATCTACGGTTTCCTGGGCCCGAATGGCGCGGGAAAATCCACCACCATGAAGATGCTGTTGGGCCTTGTAAAACCTACCGCCGGTTCTATCTTCATGCTTGGGAAGCCCGTACTGGAAGAAAACCGCCTGGAAATCTTAAAAAATACAGGCTCTCTCATTGAATCGCCTTCCTACTATGGCCATTTAAGCGGACGGGAAAACCTGAAGATTATCTGCACCTTAAAAAACGTGCTGGAATGTGCCATCGACGATGTCCTGAAAATTGTCCGTCTGGAAAAACAGCAGGACAAGAAGGTGAAGAACTATTCGCTTGGTATGAAGCAGCGCCTGGGATTGGCTGCCGCCCTCCTTGGCCGTCCAAAGCTGCTCTTGCTGGATGAACCCACAAATGGACTGGACCCTGCCGGAATCCAGGAAATGCGTGAACTAATCTGTTCGCTTCCTAAAAAATATGGAATGACAATCCTTGTATCCAGTCATCTTCTAGCTGAGATTGACCAGATGGCAACCCATGTAGGGATTATCGACAAGGGAAACTTGATTTTTCAGGATGACCTGGCAAGCCTTCACCACCACAGCCGCGCCAGAATCAGAGTACGCACTACCGATGACGGCCGTGCATTTGGAATCCTAAAAAGTGCGCTTCTACCTGTCACAGCGGAAAACACAGGAGGCGGATTCTGCCTTAACACGATAGAAGATTCCTGTATACTGCGGTGCGGACGACTTTTAAATGAACACGATATCGGAATTTTACGGTTGGAGGAAATGCAAATGAGCCTGGAAGAAATCTTCTTAAATCTGACGGGAAAACAGGCTTCGCTGTAGACCTCGATAATAGATAGAGCAACTAGAAATATATTGTAGAAAGGAAAATTTTTATGAAATCCAACATATCAAGAAGCAACACTTATAAAGAAACGATGCATCCCCCATATTTTCCTCATGTCAACCTGTTAGCAGCAGAACGCCAAAAACAGCGATACCGTAATATCTGGATGATGCCTGCAGGTTTCCTTGCTATCCTGGTATTGTGGGTCTGCGTTTTGATGCATAATCTCACTTCCCAGGAGCTTGAGCATGGATACCAATGGCTCTTCTATCAACTTTCCTTGATGAATGCTATTTTCATGCCAATCATGCTTGCCGTTGTCGCAAGCCGGCTATGTGATATGGAAGTCAAAGGCGGAACATTAAAACTCCTTTATACGTTGGAAAAACCAGAACATTTTTATGATATCAAATATTTATCCGAAATAAAGTATCTGCTGTATTTCTCCCTTGGGCAGATTCTGGCAATCCTGCTCATCGGGAAGATTTTCCAGATTACGGAACCTGTACGCTTACTGCCGTTCATCCAACACTTTCTTGCAATTTTCTGTGTAGGAACCGTTTTGCTGGGGATTCAGCACCTGTTGTCTTTGATGTCAGATAATCAGATTCTTCCTCTGTGTGTGGGACTGGCAGGTTCTTTTCTGGGACTGTTTTCCATGTTCTTTCCGATATCTGTCAGGCAGCTCATCCTATGGGGGTATTTTTCCATCTTTTCCGTATCCGGTATTGACTGGGCCAGTATGGAAGATGGAGCAGATTATTTTTCCTATCTGCAGTATCTCGATTTTCCGGTCATCCGGTTTTTACTGTTTTTCATCGCGGGAATCGTTTTGTATCTGGCAGAAAAAGAAATTTTTAAACGAAAGGAAGTGTAAACAATGCTGCGCAAATGTATTCAGGCTGAAAATCTCAAATTACGCCATTCCTGTATCTGGACGGCCTGCCTGTTGATTCCTGTTATCCCGGCTGTCATGGGCACCTTCAACTATCTGAATAACCTCGGACTTTTACAGAGCGAATGGTACTCTCTCTGGACACAGATTACCCTGTTTTATTCCAGCTTATTCTATGCTCCTTTGATTGGACTGTACTGCTCCTACCTCTGGAGGCTTGAACATCTGAACAATAACTGGAACGTACTCATGACGACTCCTATCCCTATCCGAAATGTATTTTTGGCAAAATTGGCTGTTGTATTCCGAGTAACATTGCTGACACAGCTCTGGCTCGGTATGCTGTATTTCCTATGCGGAAAACTCTGCGGGCTTCCTGGCCTGATTCCTATACAAATCATAATCTGGCTGATCAGAGGTACTTTAGCCGCCGGAGCCGTAGGCACATTGCAGCTTTTATTATCCATGATTATCCGCAGCTTTGCGGTCCCAATCGGGATTGCACTATCAGGCAGTATCGTCGGGTTTATCCTTTCCAATAAAGGCTGGAGCATGTACTGGCCTTATTCCGTGATGCTGCTTGGGATGAACGCCAATAAATCTGATGATTTGCTTCGGCAGAATCTGATTCCTTTTCTGATTAGTCTCAGTATTTTCTTCCTGCTGTTCACCACAATCAGTATCTGGTACCTGAAAAAGAAAGATGTGAGGGCTTAGCCCTCACTATCAAAATCAAATGTACATGCTATCATGTACACTTGGCTCGTTGATTCGCGTGAATCAATGCAATAACCCTTTCATCATCCTTGACAAGACCACCGTACTGATGCATGCCATCATAAATTCCGCTGCAAATGCACCATATGCAATCCCATTCATTCCAAACAATGCATTGAAAAGAATGGTTGCCGGAATCTCAAAAACGAGCTTGCGCAAAATGGCAAATACCAGTGATATCTTTCCTTTTCCAACACTTTGGAATACTCCGACACCAAGAAAATCCAAAGCCAGAAATGTAATCGCAAAACTGAATGCCCGCAGGAAAATAGCTCCATACTGAATAATTTTTTGATTCTCTATAAATATCCCAATCAGTCCAGGTGCAAATACCCATCCAAATACCGCTGCAGCGGCCAGACAGGGAATCATAAGCCTGCGGACAAACCGGATTGTCTCATCCATACGCTGATAGTTTCTGCTGGAATACGAATATCCGACCAAAGGCATCACGCCTTGGGTTCCTCCCAGTGCCACCTGCATGGGAATCATATATATTTTTTGTGCGATTCCGATGGCCGCAACTGCCTCTGTCCCATAACCAGCCATCAAATTGTTTAAGATTGTCATTCCAATTACGTTCAGCAGATTTTGGATGGATGCCGGAATACCAACTGCGCAGACCCCAAGCACAATTTTCTTTTCCAATGTAAAATCTCTCGGATTTACACTAATAAACGTGCGTCCTCGTTTGCGATACAACAGCACAAAAAAATAACAGCAGGCCACGCAGTTGGAAAGAAATGTTGCCAGTCCTGCGCCGGCCGCTCCCATACCAAGCCCCCACGGCATGATGAAAATGGGGTCCAGTATCATATTTAAAATACACCCGCTCATGGTTCCGATACTGGCATGGAATGCGGCTCCTTCTGAGCGCACAAAATATGCCATCACTACATTCAGGATGGAGGGCGCTGCGCCGCAGATGATTGTCCATTTCATATAGGCCGCCGTAGCCTCCATCGTTGCTGCATCCGCCCCCAATATCCTTAGCAGCGGAGCCTGAAACAGCAGGCAGAGCAGGGAAATCAGCAGGCCGCCGAAAAGAGCACAGTAGAATCCGAACGCCGCACTTTTTTTCACCGTATCAAAATCCTTACTTCCCAGCCCCCGGCTCATCATACTGGAACCCCCGACTCCAAATAAATTGTTGACTGCATTAAACGCCAACATAACCGGAGCCGCCAGGGTCACCGCTGCATTCTGCTCCGGGGCATTTAACATCCCTACAAAATAGGTATCTGCCAGACTGTATACAACCATCACCAAAGAGCTGAGCATCGTCGGCACCATCAGTTTCTGCGCCGCTTTTGGAATCGGCATATCTTCAAAGATTGTCTTATTTTCTATTTGGCTCATGATAAACTCCTTCTATATCACAGCTTACTCAAATCACGATTCAGGCTGAGATTGATTAATTTTTCATTCACATAGATATTTCCATATAAGATGGGACGGCTTTGATTATCATAAGTGATAATTTCAAGATACACGATAGAACGCGGAACCTCCGCATCAAACAGGCAGGATGCAACCTCCGGCACTTCGTCCGTACAGACCGAGTGTATCCGCATTCTGTCTGAGCAGACTTCTATCCCGCCCCGGCTTTGAAGTGTTTTATAAATAGATTGATTGTCAGACATCATCCGATGCCATTCCTCATCCGTAACCAGTCCGGAAACAATCCTGTCAATGCAGTACATACATGGAATCTTGTCTGCGTAATAAAGGCTGCGGATTTCCTGAATAGGCGTGGTTGGATTGCAGCCTAATTTCTCCGCAAATGAACCGGCCAAATGATGTTCAATGGAAAGGAATTTACTTTGATCCTGATAGCCGTTTTTCCGAATAATCTCTCGAATTCCAATCCTTGGATATAGTGTAGATTCCCACAAAAACGCATGGGTATTCACGTATGTGCCGCTGCCTTGTTTTCGTATCACTTTTCCCTCAATCTCCAGTTCATTTAAAACAGCACGAATCGTACTCCGGCTGACCTGGAACTTTGCAGTCAGCCAATTTTCAGAAGGAATCTTTGCTCCTCTGGAAAAATCCATGTCCGCAATCAGATTTAAAAGTTTTTTGCGTATTTCCTCCCGCAAAGAATCGTTCACTTTGTCAGTGTTCATCTTGTACCTCTCTTGTATCTTTTTACACAATATTTCAAATAATCTAACCAATCTGTAAATTATGTGTTAAATCCTGATAATTTCTTTCTACTTTTACACAATACATTACATAGTCCTGCCTGTGCTTTCGACAATACATTTTATACATTATAATCCGGTTAAAAATGGATGTAAAGAGTCGTATATTTTTTCTTTCCTATTCTGAAAAAAATTGGTTACTGCTTGAGACGTATCAGACAGTGAGCATTGACAAAAGTTGTAGGACAATTGTGAAAAGTATTGAATTTTTATTTTCTATTCCTATAATTGTTAGTATATTTCCATATAACACGATTCATCAAGAACTAGGAGGAGACACATATGATACCTATAACACAAGAAGCAATCCGTACATTACCCAAAATCGAATTACACATTCATCTGGAAGGCACGTTCAGCAAAGAGTATGTCTGCCAATTGGCTGAAAAGCTCAACGTTCCGCTGCCGCATGACAAGGAACACCTCTTTTCCTTTACATGCCTGGCGGAATTTCTGGAAATGCTCGACTGGAATTGCAGCCTGATCCGTAATGCCGAGGATGCAGAGCAATTAGCCTATCACTTTGCAGAGTATGCTAAGGAGCAAGGGATTATCTATGCAGAGGTGATCGTAAATCCGACACACTGGAAAAATATCACTCTGGACGTACTAGTTCCAAGCGTTTTAGCCGGATTTGAACGTGCAGCAGGGAACGGTTTGACTGATTGCCGTCTGATGGTTTCCCTCCTGCGTACACAGAGCACGGAAACTGCAAAAGATACGGTGGATTGGCTGATTGCGCATCCGCATTCAAGATTAATTGGTCTGTCTGTAGACGGCAATGAAGAGGCGGCAGAGTCCAACGAACGTTTTTCTCCGCTGTTTGCAAAGGCAAAGGAAAGCGGGCTTCATTTGACCGCCCATGCCGGGGAATCTTCCGGACCGGAGGGTGTCTGGGAAGCTTTGCAGCTGCTGCAGGCGGAACGAATTGATCATGGTGTAAGGGCCATTAATGATGAGAAGCTTATGAAACATCTGAAAGACAACCATATTGCACTGAATGTCTGCTTCACCTCGAATATTCTGTGCAATATTTTCACAGAAGAGAACCACCCCATGAAAGCACTGTTTGACTATGGCCTGCTCGTTACGGCCAGCACAGACGACCCGCAGATTCTTGTGGATACCATGTGCTACGAATTGGAACGTATTGCCACATTGTATGGCTGGGGAATGGAAGAATTGGTTCGTCTGCAGTATAATGCCATTGAAGCCTGCTTCTGCTCAGAAGAGAAAAAAGCAGATTTCCGGGAGAAAGTGAGACTTTACAGAGAATCATTGATTGAAAGATAATTTTTACAGCTTCCGGAATGAATCTGACAGAGATTAATCCAATGAAGGAATAAAAGTAAAACAAGGTGTAAGTTCTTTGTGAAATTGCCAAAGACTTTACACCTTGTTTATATATTAACCTAGAAATTGTTGCTTAAAATGTATAAGCTTTTCTAATCCACCCCTACTTTGCAGGAATAATCTCCAGCCAATATCCGTCCGGATCTTCGATAAAATACACTCCCATTTCCGGATTCTCGAAACAGACACAGCCCATCTCTCTATGCTTAGCAAGCGCAGCATCAAAATCATCCACCGTAAATGCAAGATGAATTTCGTTATCGCCTAACTCATATGGGCGGTTCATATCCCGAAGCCAAGTCAGCTCCAACAAATGCGGCGTTGTCTGGTCCCCTAAAAAGGTAATTGTAAAGCTGCCGTCCGCAGCGTCTTTCGTTCGCTCCACCGTAAGTCCCAGAGCTTCTTTGTAAAAATCCAGAGATTTCTGCAGGTCATAAACGTTTAGATTGTTATGGGCAAATGTAAATTTCATTATAGTGTCCTCCCTTTTCAATTTTTTTCTTTCAATTTTCCATTCTTCTTATAAAACTTTCTTAATAAATATGTCGGCGTACAGCTCCATGCATGACAGTAACTGTTGACCATACTGGAACCATATGGCGATTCATTTTTATTATATGGATTATATAATTCCCAAAATGTGTCCGCTCCATCCAAAATCATTTCTCCCCAGTAGCGTTTCATCTCTTCCAATGCCAATTCTTCTTCCCCGCAGCGGATTAATGCATCCATATAGTGATGATACATATAGGGTGTGACCATACGGATTCTCGGATTCACCTGCATAGTATGCAATATCAATTCCCGGCTCTTTTCTTTATCAAATACTCTTGCCAGAATCATCCAAACCTGCGTCGCCCAGGACACCTGCCGCATCTCCCCGCTGACAAACAACTTCTGCTTTTCGTCCCAGAAATGCTCCAGCGCCGCCTTTTTCAAAATTTCCATCTGCTCCTCGGTTTTCTGTATCCGTTCCTCGTCTCCGAGCACTTTTGCCATACGGACTGCATAACGCATCGTATAAATCAGCACTGCCTGCGCCCCGGCCTGTTTATTCAATCCTTCTCCCCAGTCCAGGAAGCACCAGAACTCATCCCCCTTATCTATCATAACATGGCGCTCATCAAGCATCGTTTCCCAACAGATATCAATCTGCTCCATTGCCTGGGGATACAGTTCTTTCAACGTTTCCAAATCCTGGGATGCCTCATAGTAGTCACACAATGCCGGTCCGAAAAACAACGCATAGTCCATCAGGTATGTATCGTCTACACGCAAATCCGGTTCATGAAAAAAGCAAGCCCCAATCCTTCCATCCTCAAAAGTCATTCCCGCAAAAAGATAGAGACAGCGCTTTACCATATCAAAATTACGGAACGTCTCATAATTCGCTCTCGCCTGAAGCCTTAAATCTCCCAGCCAAAGTCTCCTGTCACGCTTCACACCGTCCTCAAACACACTCTGCATACAGTCCATCAAAGTCTTGATGCTTACACGATCCATCCGATTGAGCAGGTCATCATCCGAATTCAACGGTTCCACCACATTCATTTCCACCGCTGATACATAATCACAGTAAATATTCCGCAGTGTCAGGTTGTATTTCGGTGAGGTGTCCAATACTTCAATTTGCATATAGCGAAATGCATAACGCCGCGGCATATGGACCGCAGCCGGCAGAATATCTAAATGCATGGTGTCCTCCTGAATCCAGGACCTGCTCAGCCATCCGTCATAATCCTCTGCGTCCTCCAATAATTCCGATGGAATCTCCGCAAATTTCAGCCGTAAATATGCCGGGGCATCATAATGGCTGCCCACCGGAACGGCCGTAAAAGACACGTATCCCACCTGATGGTCTCCAAAATCGAAGATGACTTTATCCCCCTTTCCAAAACTCATTTTCGGTAATTCGGACATATCCGCACCTTCATGGACAATCGCCTCATGATATTGATTTTCTTCCACCGTCACCATCCGTATCGGGCGGATGACCCTCTTGTTCAGCACCGGTTCCAGGGCCGCCGCCTTGTCCAAAAATGCCTGATTTGTTTTTACCTGGAAATTCTCAATCTTGCTAAATGATGCCATGTTCTTTTCCTCCAAAAAATTTTTACGCTTCCTTTTATTACAATTCCATTCTCATAAGAATTAACTCCTGCCATCCTGTATTCCTGGAACGAAATCCTCTTGGATTGCGCCCATATTCGATAAATCCAACACTTTTATAAAGCGAAACCGCCCTGACATTTTCCCCGACAACCTCGAGCTCAAGCTGCGAATATCCTGCCTGTCTGGCACATTCGATGCAGGCCAGCGTCAATGCCCGTCCGATACCCAAGCCCCAATGAGCCTCTTCTATACCGATGCCAAACTGCGCACGATGCCGGAGTTTCTCCCTTTTGTCGACTGCCCCAATACCCGCTGTACCAACAATGCGGCCATTGATTATGGCACATAATTCCATTTCACTCTCACTCTGTTCTCTCTCAGTCAAAAATTGTCGTTCCTCTTCAATGCCAAAACTGTTTTCATCGGAGTATGACGCTAAAAAATCGGTCTCGCTGTGTGTCAGGTTAAAGTTATCGCATACTGCTTCTGCATCAGAAGCCTCCGCCTTCCTAATCAGGCACTCTTCATTATTTTTCAGAATTACAGTTTTTTTGTAATGCATCCTTTTATCCCCCCTTTAGTTTGCTAAGCTGTTTCCGGAAAAAAACATCATCTTTCCCGAAGTGTTACTTCGATTTCACCGCCAAACGATTTATCGTTTTTTTTACAGACTGCTTTTGTAATACCAATTAAAATCTCCCTTGCAGGGCCGGACGTAAGGAGACGGTCCCTTTTCATTGTACTCTCACTATTTCAATGCTGTCAATCAACTATAGCAAAAAATGTCTAACATTTAAATATGCATTACAGTTCACGGTAATACAGACAAATGTTTTCATAACGTCCATCTTTCATACGAAAACCTTTTGGAATGGTTCCAAGTTGAATGAACCCAAGTCTTTCATAGAGATGCCTTGCATGAATATTTGATTCTACAACCGCATTATATTGCAATATTTTGAATCCATGAATCCTTCCCTGTTCCAGGCAATCCAGAACAAGTTTTTCTCCAATATGAAGTCCCCGGCTATTGCTGCTTACGGCAAAACTGGCATTACCAATATGACCACAGCGTCCAATATTGTTTGGATGTAAGATATAAAGCCCTAAAATATTTCCATGCTCATCCTCTGCTACGGCACTGTATGTCTGCTCTGCAAAAAATTTCCTCCCGGAATCAACATCCAAAAAATTTTCCTGTGGAAATGCAATTCCCTCTTTCACAACTTCATTCCAAATTTCAATCATTGATTCCAAATCGTTTTCTCTATATCCTCTTATCTGCATTTGTATTTTCTCCTTCTTAATCTTTCCATCTGAAACATTTTGCTTCATCACTTCTCCTGCAGCTTAACAAGCAGTTTTACAATTGCATCTCGATTTTTTGCTGTTTTCATAAATGTTGGCAGCATATCCGACTGAGAGCGCATCGTCTTATAAGTTTCGTAAAAATCAGCTTGGACAGTCCGCAGGTCTGCCGACAAATAGTCAATCAGATATTGTAAATGTTCTCTGTTTAATGCCCAGATTGTTTTTCCCCTGTAACTCGTCTGAAAATAAAGCGGATAATGAAAATATGGGTCCTCTGCATTCCGTATATTTTGAAATACAACATGTTTCAGTGCTTTTGTGTATGAAACATCTCCTATCACAGTTTCTTCACAATAGGGACACTTAACTCTTATCTTTTGTCCATGAACTTTTTTATCAGTCAATGTAATCCGAAAATATTTCCCGGTTGATGTACATTGAGCGGCTGCTTGAAAATCCTTGTTTTCACCTGGCACAGTTTCTCTTTTCGTATAACATGATTCACATTGAAAAACTGCAATATTATACTCTTTATCAAAATGAACAGTCCCTGCTTTACCACATTTTGGACAGATAACAACCATATCTGACCAAAATGAAAATGTATGATATGGAACATCATGAAATCTTTTTACCATATAGCCCCCATAAAACTAATCCAAAGTTGCCACAGCGTTTTTTCTCTCTGGTATTATAAAAGAAGCCTCTTTTACTTCCGCAAAACTAAGAAATATAACCGGGAAGGTTCCGGATAAAAAAATCAGCTATACTTTTCTAAAAGTATAACCGATTTTTTCATGTAATACAATGTCAGAATTTATTCCGTCGAAGCAATCAATGAGCCAAGCGGACATGCTTACATGTACATTTGACTTTATCAGCACTTCACACATTTTTACGCCTGAATATCAATTCCCTTTGACCCGCCAGATTTTCCCATGACCATTGATGTAATGTTCTCGTCCGCGAAAATCTCATCCAGCATACCTTCCGGAATCGGCCTCCCCGCAGTCCATCCGGGTATTTTTTCTTTCAATGCACTGGTAACCTTGCCTGATATCCCTAAATGAAGCTGATTCAGCGTCCAGGCCGCAGATAAACGGTCTTCTTTTTTTAATGTCTTGTAATATTCATTATTTTTGCGGTAATACGCATCCCATTCAGCTTCGTTATCTCCTGACATGCCATTATATTTGTAATAAGCCATTTTTACATCTTCTAAAACATGCTGTTTCATTTCATCCGACACCGGAATGATTTTTTTATAATCGCTCCTACCTGTCACACACATTCCTTCTACACCATAGGAATTTTTGTAATGCCCTGAAAGCAAGTCTTCCAGAGTGTTCCTGCCGCCAACGCCAGATTTCCTTGATGTCCCGCTGCCAAAAGTCATTTTTGTATTTCTCATTCCCATGTTCATCTTTGAAAAAAATTGCCAGATTCCCTGATAGTTGTTCCCTATACGCATCATATCACTCCTTTGCCTGATTCTTATCTTCACCTATGATATCGACAAATTTTTTTCATTTTTCAGTCAAATGGAATGAAAGGACTACTTTTCGGGAACGAAAGGAATTTTTCATTTCCTCGCTCTGCACATGCTCAAGAGTAAATCCTGCCTCTGAAACTATATACATTACACTTTATTACTACTTATGAACTACGTAGCAGTCATGGGGCATATCAACACCACGGTAATGCTTTGTCCATGTGTCTGTTTTCACCATGCCATTTCGGATGGCTACCTTCTGCGAAGCGATATTGGTATCTCGGATAATCGAGCAAACCTCATCCGCTTTCAGCACTTCAAAAGCATATTTCTTACACGCTTTCGCGGCTTCCACAGCATAGCCTTGATGCCAGTATGACCGCTGAAAAAGATAGCCCACTTCCAACCGTTCCTCCTCTTTCCACGGCTGCATCGTTAATCCGCATTGTCCAATCATCTCACCTGTCTCTTTCAGTACCGCGGCCCACAATCCAAAGCCATATTTATGATAACGCGAAATCTGTCTGTCAAGCCACTCCTGTACTTCCTCGTCATTAAATGCACCTTCGTAAGCATACATGGTTTCTTCATCCTTTAAAATCTTACATAAGGAATCAAAATCTGATTGCTCTAGCTCCCGCAAATATAACCTCTCTGTTTCAAGAATCATAGGTTTCTTTTTCATTTATGTTTCCCCTTTGCTATTTGTAACCAATCTGCTGTTGCAATCCCTATTACTGATAAAATCATTCCTATGAGTTTCTTCATTCGTTACCTTCCTCCAAATTCTCCTATAAAATACTACAAGGACTATGCTGCCATAGTCCTCATATGTAATGTCATTACAGTGCCGCCAGCACTTTTTTAACGTCCGCTTGTTAACAGGACTCTTCCCTAGTAGTATTCTACCAAATAAGAAAATTTTGTCAATGGCTGAAAACCAGCAGAGTGTTCTATGAATCCCATCTGTTACTGTTCACTGTAACAATCAGGCTGCAAACCGTAACATCATCCTGTCCTGTACAGGTTCCGTCAGTCTATAGAGGTAACGATAGGTTTCCCATTTTGATCCACCAAAACAGTCATCCCACATCCCGCCGACATATTATGGGAGGCCAGAAGGTAATTCACTCCAGTTTCCTTATCAACGATGATTTTTTCTACATTGGCTATTCCCTGAGAATAGACCTCAGCAAATCGGTCTTTTGCCATACTCTCACGCTCCTTTCTGTCCCGTTTGTTTACAGGTATTACCATACCACATCAACAGGGACAGATGCTCCTAATTTCCTAAATGGCAGTAATACTTCCTAAACGACATAAAGAGGGTGTCCTTAGAGGTCCCCTCCCATTCTCCTGCGCAATCGTAATTTTCCTGAGCGGGAAATCAGGCACTCCCTTCCCCTGACCCACAGCCTGTTACGCTTGATATCCACTTCTTCGATTTTATCTGCCGCCACCAGGTAGGAACGGTGGACACGAAGGAACCGTTGTCCCAATTGCGCTTCCAGTTCATTGAGACTGCCCAGGAAATCTATCCGGCTGTCGACTGTATGCAGGAGAACGTGATGGGGCGTGGGGGCAGTCTCGAAAAATAGAATCTCGTTCAAAGGAATATTTCTCACCATATCTCCTGTACGCAGAGTAAATATTTCCTTCGAATTCCGGCGCTCCACCGCAAGCCGTGTCTGAATAGCCTCAAGGCATAGAGACACAGACTTTTCCAACTGCCCCGGGCTTTTTACGATATAGTCAAAGGCTTCCAAATGATACTGGAATGTGCGGTAGGCCAGATCGCCGTAGCTAGTAATATATACCAGAGTGGCAAGGGAGTCGAGATGCCGAATTTTTTCCCCCAACAGAAAACCGTCCCAGGTTTTGTCCTTCAAATCCACATCCAGAAAATAGATGCCCTGTCTGCCGCCGGCACTCTCCAATGTGTCCAGCAGGGATAAAGGACTGCCCACAGAGCAGACAATCTCCATATCCCAGCCTTCAATCATTATCTTCCGCTCTAATGTCATTTGTATCTGTCGGCGGACTGCCGGTTCATCATCACAGAGATAAATGCCAATCATGATGTACCTCCAATGGTCAATGTTTGCACGAATACACCGTCTTTCCAACTGGTACAGGGGGAAACATTCGGGTAACGCGCCAGGATACGCAGGTAACTGGACAGGCCAAGTCCACGGCCCGGACCTTTTGTGGACCATCCTTCCTCCCAAAACCGTGCGGTGTCCGTCTCTCCATTCCAGGGGTTTGACACCTGGAGATTGACCCGTTCTTCCTGAGCCAACAGGATAATCTCAATCCTAGGGCGCTCTGTTCCTTCCACCGCTTCCACAGCATTGTCTATCAGGATGCCCAGACAGCGTACAAAGTCCCATATGTCCATCCCAACCGATTCCACGGGATAAAGCACCTCCAGGCGGCACTCCACTCCTTTTCTCTGCATAGCGGTGAGTTTGGACAGCATAAGACTGCGCACCTGGGGAATTTGTAAATTGCCAATCTGGGTAGATGCACGTATCTTTTCCCCCAGACGTTTGTCAAACCCGGCATCCAGTTCGGACAACGCAGCACACAACTGCTCCAACTCGCCTTCCTCTGCCTGCCAAGACAGTCCTGCCAGCAGATTTTTATAGTCATGGCGGAAAGTACGCACTTCCTGGCGGATGTTCTCAAGATCCTGTTCATATAGCTGCTGCTGTGCGATAACGTCTTGCTGGGTTTGGAGTTTTCGAGAGAATAAAAACTGCTTGGCCAGATAAACTACAAGCCCTACCATCAAAATCACCAGCGCAGCGGCCATCAAATAGTATACCATCAGATATTGGCTTTGGACGCCCTTGTTCAGAACGAGGAAGACCTCCATAGCCAATTCCAGGGCAAAAATAAATAAGGCTGTCCGGCGCAAACTCGTCTCCTCTTCCAGAAGCAGACGAAAATAGGTTGCAAAGTGCAGTTTTTTCAGCAAAAGAGCAACGGCAAGAGAGATGGTGATACTAATTCCGAGCAATGGAGCGAGCTGTACTTCCTGCCCAGCGAAGAGCATTTGAAGCAAGCTCTGGGTCAGTGCACTGACAGCAACCTGCAGGATTGCAGCCATACACACCGAAGAAAAGGCCCGCCAGAAGTCCTGCTTCCATGCCCACATGACCCAGAGAGTACACATGGCCAGGATGGACAGGGAATTGAGGGAATAGCGGATAAGGGAAGCCTCAGGAATCACCTGAAACAGCCCAACGGCAATCATGGTGGCAATGACGGGAGATAAAAGCAAAAACGGCAGCTTCTTCAAACGTTTCCATATGGTCCGTTCATCCAGTATGACAAACAGGAAGATAACCAGAACGATGTGACCTGTCAGCGGGTCTAAAAATACAAGAAAAAAATCTCGAAACGACAGCATAGTACTATAAATCTCCTTCATCAATATTCATTTCCATCATCCTACTATAAATCTATTTCTTTCCACCACACTACAAACTAACGCCCCATCCGTAAAAGAAACTCTGTTGTTCCTTCTTCCGGCCGCTTTTCTCCCATATAGAAAAAACCATGTTTTTTATAGAACCGGATTGCTTCTGTATTTTTCTCAAGAACCCACAGGCAATTCCCATTCCTTTGCTCAATGGCAAATTCCATAAGCTTCGTACCAATCCCCTGATTTTCAAAGAAACTATCAACATATAACTCTACGATTTCGTTTCCGTTCAAATCCTTCTATAATTCATGCGCTTTGTAAAAATCAATATTTCCACTATTCTTGACGCATCTTTTTTCTCTGCACGCCTGATCATTGTACTGTACCTCCTCAAGCATGATTTTCTGTTTCATAACACCCACTAAACAAGTTTACATTTCCTGAATCACCTTGTAATATATCACATATGATATCACCGCATTGAAAAAATCTGCCGTCACCTGTGTCCAGATAATCCCTTGCATTCCAAAAATATAGTTCAAGATAAAAAGCAGCGGTATATTCAGGCAAAGCTGTCTGATCACTGCTAAATAAAAAGAACATTTTCCTCGATCAACAGCCTGCATGAAATGCACCATATGAAAGCTCAAAAACATGACTGGAGCCGCAAAGCAACGTGCTTTCAAAAATTCTGTTCCTAATCTGACTGTCTCAGCGTCTGAAATAAATGCCTGCATGATATAAGGTGCAAAAAAGCGGTATAAAACTACGCAGACCAGAGCCACAACAATCCCTGCAAACCGTGCTGCCCCAAAAAATGCTTTCATTCGTTCTCTATTTTTTGAAGCATAATTATAAGCAATCAAAGGCATCATTCCCAGACAGATTCCTATGCCGATGTTCAAAGGAAGTCTTTCTATTTTTAATACAATGCCAATTGCCGCAAGTTCGATATCTCCATGTGTAGAGGACAACATATTAATCACCATATTTGTCAGATCATATAACAGCAAACTCAATGCCGCCGGCATTCCAACCGAAAACATGGATTTCATAGAATTTTTTCGAATTCTGTCAATCTGCTTCGGCAGACACAGGAGAGTCTCGCTCTTTACTTTTTGATAAATCCGTATGTAATATAACAGGGCGACAACATTGGAAAGCATGGTTGCTATGGCAGCACCTACGATTTCATAGCCGTCAGGCAACAAAACAAACATAAATAATGGATCTAAAATCACATTCAAAACGCCGCCAAACCCAAGCCCAAATGCTGCTTCCTTCGAATAGCCAACATTTCTAAGCATAGAACTCATGGTGTTAGAAAGTACGGTTGGCAGACCTCCTATAACCACAACAAAGAACATATACTGCCTTGCATAGTCAATCGTTTTTTCACTTGCTCCCAATAGATATAAAATTGGATTCATGAAAATAAAGCACAATACGCAAAATACAATGGCACTTCCAAACGCCATGACCAGGCTGAATGACGCTGTTTTTCGTGCTTCCTCCTCGTCTCCCTGTCCCAACAGTTGAACGACCAGGTTACCGCCTCCAACCCCAAATAAATTGGAAACTGCCGTAAGCATCAGGAAAACTGTCGCAACCAAAGAAGAGGCAGCAACCATATAAGGATTATCCGTCTGGCCGATAAACCAGGTATCCGCCATATTATAAATCAAGGTAATCAACTGACTGATAATGGTCGGGATAGCCATAATTGCAAGTGCATTCCAAATCGGCTTGTTTTCAAAAATGTCTATTTTGCTGTTTTTACTCTGTGCCAGACTCATTTTTCTATCCTCTGTCGTGTCATATTGTTATTCCTTTATAAATGCCATATCTTTTTCAGGGACACCAATTTCATCAGACACATATCGCTCTACTTTCATATGTAAATCGTATTTTTCGCGAAGCCTCGTAATCTGCTCCATCATAGGGGACGCATGGTGGGCATCAATAGAATGCTGGTCTTTCCAACTGTCTATTAAAAGTACGGTTTCTTTATCTTCCATCGGGAAAAAATATTCGTATCTGATGTTCCCGTCTTCTGCACGGATGTCTCTGACAACACCGGTTGAAATCATTTCCTTTGCAAACTTTTCTGCATTTCCATTTTCACCACTGTAATAAATATTTACTGTAATGGCCATTTTAGTTTCTCCCTTCTCTTAATCCTGAGCAATTCAATGCTTCATCCTTCTCTCATATTCCTCAATCAGCAATGGCTGTATCAATGGATATGTCCAGTCCGCAGGCAAGGTATCAAATAGTACTACTTTTTCCATTTCGCTATGCAGGTCATGTTCAAAAGTGTTAATCTCCGCATAATAAAGCATCCCATATGTCTCTTCACCAGTCTCATTTACTCTGTTTTTTCCGGTGACAGAATATACACATACAGGTTCTATTTCAAAATCAACAGCGCCTGTTTCTTCCTTCAATTCTCTTCTAGCAGTTTCTTCTATTGCCTCGCCATCCTCCCTGTGTCCTCCTGGAATCTCATAAGTGTCTCTTTCTCTATGTTTACAGAACACCCATTTCCCAAAAGATTTTGAAATAATAACTGCAAATTTCAGTGATGAGTCCTCCACATCGTCATAAAATTTTACTTCCATAAAACTGCCTCCCACGTTTGTAACCAATACTGTTCAGATAAAATCCCATAGTCCTACACCCCTATCCTTCAATCTATCACATGATATTGAAGCATCTCATATAACAATCGCGTTCCCTCCATAATCTCCGGCGGCAAAAGGGCTCGTGCCACCTGCTTCAGTTCTTGACTGGGATTCTGAAGATTTTTCAGCATTGCATAATCACCATCAATCCGTTCTACTACGTACTCACATGAAATAAGCTCCATTAGCTAATCCTCCTGTTTTTAAATCTATTTCCACTCAAGCATCCCTCTTCATCCTCGGCAGGTTCCAGTGATAATGTGCCGCCAAAAAACGAATCAACACAACCAGTACGGAAGATACTGCCATAGCCGGAATCTGCCCGAATCCCCTGTAAATCCAGGCACAACTGATTGCACCAATCACCGATGCACTGGCATAAACATGCTTTACAAAAATATAAGGCGGCACACCTGCCATCATGTCACGCAAAAGCCCGCCTCCAACACCTGTCAGTGTTCCGAGGAAAGTCAGAAGAAACGTATTATCCGGATAGCCGGTATTGATACCGGTTGTAACACCCACCGCCGTAAAAATCCCAAGCCCGATAGAGTCCATAGCCAACATCGCTTTTTCATAGACTTCCCCTGGTTTTCCCTGTAAGAGATTTCGTTTGAAATACAAGCCAATGAATACCAGCAAAGCTGTAAACATTGCCACCAACACATAGACGGGCTTCATCAATGCCCCTGGCACAATCCCAAGAATCACATCCCTGGTCATACCGCCGCCTACAGCAGTGACCACACCCAGCACACATACTCCAAAAATATCCATCCCACGATTAATTCCTACAATCGCCCCGGAAGCCGCAAATGAAATTGTTCCGAGCAATTCCATTAAAAATACGATTAAATCCTGAATGTCCACGCTCTGCCCCTCTCCATAAAATCATATAAGAAATACGTTTATTATTACAATAATACCAAAAAACAGGCTTACCTACAATGTTATTTTATATTTTGTAATCTTCTTCCTGACCGTTTATCTGATTTTACCCTGGTATAATATACAATTCATTTTCAATATATTCCATCTCTTTCATACCGCTGTTTATTATCACGAAATTACGATTCGCACTCTATTAAGCAAAAGTTTTTTGATGCAGAATACACAATTTTCTATAATATACTCGACTTTTTTTGTAAAATATGTATAATGGAAGTATCATATTTTTTATCGTACGTATATGTTTTGAAAGGAGTGTGAGAAACGGTGAGAGATTTGAAATACCTGATTGAATTCGAAGACCTGCTTCAGGAAGCGAATAATACTCTGGTACGGCAGGCCAAGGCGGAAGGGAAGCTGGCACTGGGATATACCTGCTATTTTATGCCGGAAGTGCTGTTGGACCTGCCGGGCTGTTTTAGTGTACGCCTGCGGGCGCCCAGAAGCTCTTCGCCGGACATTGCCAGCTATTATATGTCCAACCGAAGCTGTCCCTACGCAAGATCCTTATTAGAACGAGCTATTGAAGGCGGCTACCATTTTCTGGATGCCCAGCTTGCTACGGAAACCTGCACGGCAACCAACCGCTTTCAGGAACATTTGGAGATCCTAAAGCTTGTGGACAATCCGAATTTTTTTGTTACCTTCATAGACGTCCCCCACAAGAAAGGTGTACGGAGCAACGAAGACCACTATGCAACCCAGCTTCGGAAATATGTGCTGGAACCTTTACATGAAAAGCTTGGTGTGGATATTTCTGACTCAGCGCTTCATGCTGCCATTCAAGAACATAATGAGCTGTGCCACATCATTTCCGAGATTGGTGAAATGAGAAAGCTTCCGAATCCGCCGATTACCGGATACGAATTTCATGTAATCAACCTGGTTTCTTTAGTCTGTCCCAAATACCTTATTATGGACAAGCTGAGGGCAACTCTGGAAGAATTGAAGAATAGAGAGCCGGATGAGAAACCTGCATGGAAGGTACGAGTCGTATTGGCAGGAAGCGAGAATGATGACCCGGAATTTACCAAACTGATTGAAAGCTGCGGTGCTTTGGTGGTAGCTGACCGCCACTGCTATGGTTCTCTGCCCGGCAGGGAGCACATCGAGGTAAAGGACGGTGAGACGCCTCTGGCTGCAATTGCACACCATTATCTGAAGTACAGTGAATGTCCACGGTATATGAACACAGAGGTAGTCCATGGCAGAAAACAATATCTGAAGAAGCTCTACGAGGATTACCACGCAGACGGTGTCATTCTGGAGCAGATGAAGTTCTGTGAATACTGGAGCTATGAGCGGGTGGCTGACAGCCTGATTCTTACAGGCGATTACGACATCCCTTGCTGTTCCATTGAAAAGGATTATAACAACAATGCTTTTGGCCAATTGCGGACCCGGTTCCAGGCCTTTGTAGAAAGTTTAGAGATCAAGAAAATACAGAAGGGAGCTGGGAAATCATGAAAGTAATGAAGAAACTTACCACTGCCGCCAAAACGGTGAAGAATTCCGCCCAGACTGCCGGCAATATTGTAAAAGACTTTTGTGCGCCAATCTATGATGGACCGGACCGTGAGAAATTTTTCTCCAAGGCTCACTTAGACCGCGTGATTGACAGCTATACCCCTGTAGTTCGAGAAAACGGAAAAAACCGTGTGAGCGGGAAAAAAGCAGCCAGGCTCGCCCGGGATTTCTGGTGCGGCGTGCCTCACGGCGAACGCCGGCTAGGTGAGCTGTACATCGGCGATACCGGCATTTACCGGCATCGTGAATGGCGCGGTGTCATAGATACCAACTACTATTTTACCGTATGGCTCCGCCTGCTCGGTCTCATCGGCCGGACTCTGGCACAAGGCAACATCTATTTCTTAAAGGGCTTATGGCGTTACCGCTGGATGGAGACCTATCTCTCCGGAATTTCCTGGGTTGACCGCGGGAATGAAGGCATGAGGGGGCCGGCCCTGCGTGCAAGTTCGCTGCATTTTATCGCCATGTTTGATGATTCTGTCCGTCAGCTTAATGCACAGTTCCTGGCAGATGCCAACCTTCACGGAGGCAAGCGCAATGAACGCTGGTACAAGACACTCCAACATGACGAGACGGTTCCCGGACACATTGCCTATGGTTTCCCTGAGCTAAAAGATGATATCTGTGTACAGCTCACCACCTGTTTTCTACAGAATCATGTAAACCAACAGACGATTCCCTGGTATATAGATGCCGTAGAATCCGTTGGGCTTGCCCCGGATGCCTGCTCTTTATGCGCTGCGGAATCCGGTATCTGTGTCCGCGATGACTACCCGGATTTCAGCCCCTGCTTTATTGCAAATAATATGGCCTGCGACGGTTCTGTCGGAACCTCTATTTTGCAGGAGCTTTACTTTAATAAACCTTTCCATTCCTTCCCTGCACCTATGCGCCATGACGAGGAGGAACTACACAAATATACTATCGACGAATTCCTGGAGTGCATCGAATTTATGGAAGAGCAGCTTGGGATGAAATGGGATTGGGATACCTTCTACGAGAGGATAGAGCGCTTCAACGACCAGACCCGGTTCGAACTGGAAAAATGGGATGTGGCTGCCAAAACTCCTTACAGCCCTGTTTCCTCTGTGGCTCAGGCACTTTACCGTATTTTCTATTTTTATGTCGGTGAGCGTCCCATCTTCCACAAGACAGACCGCAAGGTAAAACGAATCATGGAGCGTTGTGTCCGCAAGGAAATCAATTGTTTCCCAAAGACCAGGCACCGCGCCCTGGTATGGTCCTGTGCACCGCTGTACTACTCCTACATTACAACCTGGCTTTACAACTGCTGGGGTATCAATGTCGTGATCAACATGGATTCCCTGATGGGACATAACATCATTGACACCTCCGATCGTGACCAGTGCCTGTTGGATTTTGCTAAAATGTATGAAAAAGGCGCAATGCGTACCCACGCTGTAGGCGGTTATGAGCATTTTCTGGAAGTATTTGACACCATGGAACAATTTGACTGCGATATGGTCATCATGTTCGATCAGGTAGCCTGCAAGGGTGCCCAGGAACTACACGGTGTCTTTGAAGATGAATACCGCAAACGAGATATCCATGCAATCTGGGTTCCTCACGAGCTGTTAGACCACCGTACCGTAGAGCGTGCCGAGATGCGCAAGATTGTCAATGACTATATGTTTACGGTCATGAACGAAGAACCGTTAGACCCATCCCTGTTGGAAATCGACGACAGCCGGGGCTGGTAGCAACAGCACAAAACATCGTATGGAAAATGATGTGTGCAGGCACCTGCACTGCAAGTGCTTGAGAAAGGAGGAATCACAATGAGCAGAGGGAAATGCGGAAAGCAAAGTTGTATCGTATGTAAAATCGTTCTGCCAGCGCTTAAGACGCTGCTGAAAATCGCCTTGCCGGTTTACGCAGTGCTTTTTACCATATTCTATTTCAATCTGGATACAAAGCTGTTTTATCGGGTTATGCCGATTTTAAATAAGTATCATTATGATGTGATGCCTGCAAAAGATTTTGCAGAATCTATCAAAGGACGTAACAAATAAAAAGGAGCAATTACAATGCACGATCATCATCATAACCACACACATGAAACCAGCAGTTCTCCGGAGGAAACCTTGGCTCTGCTGGAATATATGCTGGGGCATAACCGGCATCATGCGGAGGAGCTTCATGAACTGGCTCATAATCTGCCAGAGGTACAGGCCGCCATGCTTCACGATGCCGTAGAGGATTTCAACCGGGGCAATGAGAAACTTTCTAAAGTTTTATCTGTTTTAAAGGGGGAATAAATTCATGTGTCTTTCGGCAGTATATGAACGCAAGCCAGAGGGAGAATCCCTTCTGTGCCGTAATATAGCCAATGTCCGTATTGAAGCGGACAAACTGACCTTTATCAATATTATGGGAATTCAGACGGAATACAAGGGACAGCTCTGTAGTCTCGATTTGATGGAGAACAAAATATTAGTCAGCAGCAAAACCGACTAAGCTGATACGAAAAACCGTCAAAAATGACCCGGAAGCATTGTGTATACGATGCATGCCGGGTCATTTCTTTCTAGTTCACGACGCTAACCGGCCGCAAACTGTAACATATTCTCTTAACGCTTTTTCTTTCCATTAACGTTTCTTTCTTCCGAAATGCAGTTCCCGCATTCCTTCTACTTCATCACACACAGGCTTTAAGTTACAGCTATTACAGTCTGTAGGCATCCCATCCAGAATATGGGTCAGCGTCCTTGTGATGTCTGCTGATTTTTTCGCGCTGACCTGAAACATCTGATAAGGTGCCTTCGGGTCTGTGACAAAGATTAACTGTACCTGTAAAATATTTGGATTCTTCAGATACTGCCGTATGAAATCAAACCCCACATTCTGAAATGAGATTCCCTTGCGCAAAGCATTTTTGCTCACGCGCACCTGCTCCCTGAAATCTCCTGAGGAAATACGGAACATATAGCCCTTGGGAAATACATGGTATTTGACAAACTCCATATCCCGTATGGCCTTATAAGCCTCCTCGTCATCCTCACTAAGTTTCGCTGTTTTAAGTAGCGCAATCCGGGCATAGGGCGCGTCTGTCTTAATCTCCCTCAAATCCGGACCGTACAATAACACCTGATTCTTCGGAATCGAACTTCCGTCCGTCGTCACACAGGTAAAATTCACTGCAGGCCGTCCACTGCCTCCCAGCTCATAGGCAGCATCCCGCTGCAGCACCAGCTCGCTTACTCCCGCATCCGGCCATGCCTTTCGTTCCTCATAGTCCCAGACTCTGGGAGTAAGCGGTTCAAGCTGCTCTTTTGTAGCGGTAATGACAGAATCGTACAGCCTCATCAGAACTGGATATCCCTTAAGGAGTCTTTCTTGTCGTGGAACTTATTGAGCCAGGTGTAAATAAAGCCCACAACCTTCATATCCAGATTCAGCATATAAATGGTGAACAGCACACCAAGCGTGATGCCTGAAACCTTAAATAAAATTTTCAGTACCTTTTTCATATCAATCCCTTCTCTATTTTTAAATAATACTTTACGCCGCCTTATTTATGCCTTCGCCAATCCCTTTTTCCTTGCATATTCTGCCGCGCCAAGTGCCCCCATTAACTGTGGGTCAATCGGCAGATCAATCACCTTCAGCTTCAGCACATGCTCAATGGCATTTTTTAGTCCTGCATTCTTCGCACATCCTCCGGTCAATGTAATTGCAGTGGTGGCTCCCGCCTTCTTTGCCATAACGAAGCAGCGCTTTGCAACTGCCATCTGTATACCTGCCGCAATCTCGTCCATAGGCTTGCCCTCACCTACCAGCGTGATCACTTCGCTCTCAGCAAATACCGTACACTGAGCCGTAATCGGAATCACATTTTTAGCTGTCAATGACAGGTTCGAGAAATCGGTAAGAGACATCTCAAAACTCCTTGCCATGGCCTCAAAGAAGCGCCCTGTACCGGCAGCACATTTATCATTCATGGCAAAATTCTTTACCGTACCGTCTGTGTCAATGCTGATTCCTTTTACATCCTGCCCGCCAATATCAATAATTGCCTTTACAGAAGGGTCTGTTACATGAACTCCCATCGCATGGCAGGAAATCTCCGAAATATTCTCATCTGCAAATGGAACCTTATTACGGCCGTATCCTGTACCGATGAGATAATGAAGCTCCTCTGCGGAATTCAATTCCGGCACCTGATCCAGGACTTCCTCCATCGACATCTTAGCGGAAACCTCCGAATTAATCTTACTCCGCAGCGTAGTATGTGCCACAAGCTTGCCATTTTCATCTATAATTACTGCCTTGGTATAGGTGGAACCTACATCACATCCTCCGAAATACTTCATATTACTCTCCTTTCTCATGACATACCTACCATGTCACATCATCCTCAAATTCTACCAGGGATGGGTCCAATGGTTCCTCCTGGAATACATTCATCATATAGTTATTCACCTTGCTCCGCATATCCCTGCGGGATACGGTACGTGGGTCCATAAGATCATGTTCCACCCAAATGAGGTGAATCCCCCGTTCTCTGGCCTGCTCATCAAAAAGTCCCTGCAGTCCGCTCATCGTCTTACAGCACACATGCTGATACATAATTACGATATCTACATGGAATGCCTCTACCTGCTTCCACAGTTCCTCCAGCACATGAACATGGCCGCCATTGGTGTGTTTGCGCATAACCATTCGTTCATAGAGCCGTGCCAAATCCCGAATTGCCTCTTCCTTGTCGTCCGTATTCAACATCTTGGTAAAATTCAAACTCTCCATCTCTACCAGAACGCCGATTCCCCAACAGTTCTGAAGCCAGTTCGAAAAATTTGCATAATAGTGAGCCGGACAGCTCCACACGATTGCCCTGTGACGGATAGGCGCACGATACGGATTCATCTTCTTCTCGTATGCCTTCATCATCATCTTATCAACCTTCTTAAAGGTCTTATGGGTACGCGGGTCCAGTCCTCCGTCCATCTCATAGCTCCACTTGCGGAACAGTTCATATGCAGGACCGATAACCTGTGGGTAAGGAGTCTGGTTCACTTCCCATTTGCGCATCTCATAGTTCGTCTGCTCGTTGAAACGCCGAATCACCTCGAAATAATTCTCCCAGTCCCAGGTCTCACCTGTCAGTTCTTCTACCCACTTGATACACCGCTTCATATCCTCAGCACCACAGTCCACGGTGTCCTCATCATCGTAGCGCACAGGCAGGGTAAGCGGATAGGTTGGCATCTTAAAGCGCCGGTCCTGATAGGACGTTGCCATATCCGATCCGTCACACGGGGTAGAGGTAGAAATAAATCCCAGCCCGCAGTGAGGAAGCACATCCAAAATCGCCGCGCCGCACTCAGATGTCGGAACCGGACAGGTATCCGACGGCAGTCCAAAGCTCTCTACCGCGTCTATGTAAGGAATACATATTAACTGGTCAATCTCTGATACTAAAAATACAGGCATCAATTGATAAGGAACACCCTCCAGATTCGGGAAACCTGCCGTCATCTGGCTCATCGTCATCTCGTCAAATAAAAGGAGTTTCTTCCGTATCTTCTGGTTATTGCCCAGACGTTCATCCGCCTTAAGTAAAGTAGCAATCGTATTCGCACCATAGCGGAACACCGGCAAAAACAATTCGTTAGCTATCGTCACATGGGGGCCTCGAAGTCCCAGGTTATTTCTGTCTGCAAATGCCGGAAGCGCCAGATAGGAGCTGAACCACCGATATTCAAATAATCCCTCGGCAATCGAAATCGGGTCCTGCATCACCATCTGCATCATCACGCCCCAAGTCTTCATCCATCCCACAAAGTCTCGTGCCGTGCTCTCCACCCCGCGCCATTCACGGCGGGTAAACGCAATCTTTCCTGGACGGTACAATCGCCCCAGGTGCTTCTCACCGTTCATCAGCAAGTCCATCCGCTGCTTGCCTGACATACCGGCAACCGTCTTCGCCTCATCCATAATCCGGTCTTTTGTAGCTTTGAAGTCCGCTTTGATATTCTTTCCAACATCCTTCCAGTCTACTTCCGAAATCAGTTCCTTCCATATCTTCAAATCCTGGGGGACATTCTTCTTTGCCCATTTCAGGTTACTCTTTAACATCGCCGCTGCCTCCTCCCTTTTGGATACGTTTAATCTCCAAGGATTCTACAAAGGCCTGTATCCGGGTGCGTAGCTGTCCAGAAGACCGTGCATTATAAGGTCGGTCAAGTGAAAGCACCGGATGATGATACTCTTTCTCCTGGATATGGCTGGCCAGTGCCCGTTCAAAAGCCCAAAAATCGCAGAACTTAATCTGTTCAAAAATAATACCCTCCGCGCCATACTCACGTGCCAAACGGTCCACTGTCTCCCTGCGCTGGGTAATCTTCTCATTACTCATAAAACGCGGACATTCCGATACCTCCAGATAATGGCGGCACACTTGTGTCAGTGCATCTTCCTCTTCGTTCAGTACAATCTCCTCACGTCCCGGAGTAGAACCAAAGCAGAACCTGTCGGCCACGATAAACGCTCCTGTATCCTCAATAAGCTTCGTCAAGCCCAGGTCGTCTATCTCACTCCCCACCAGTGCAACCCTTGACCGATACCACGGCTCCGGGTCCGGCTTGCGTTTTCGAATCTCTGTCAGTGTTTCTTTCAGTTTCTTCAAAATTAAATACTTGGGACAGCAATATGTTACCATATTCAATACATGGAATTCATACCCCGTAATCGGTGGATTCGGAAGCTTCCGAAGCTCTCCGATTTCGGTAATGATACGGCAAATTTCATTGTGCTGATTTACTGCCTCACGGATAGCTTCATCGGAAATATCCACATCATACACTTCATGCAGTCTGTTTAACACCCGGTTCTTAATCTGTCTCACATAATGGGCGACTGTAAAATCCTCTACCTTGTAAGGAATATCTGCATGGGTAACAAAAAACTTCTCATTGGGAATCAGATTCTGCAGCTCAATATTCTCCATACAGCGGTTCATCTCCGCACAGGCATCCACTCCCGCCAATGCATCTAAGAAGTTAAAACCACCCTCAAAGGAGCGCTCCAACAATGCCCTGCAAAATTCACAGGTATAGTTGGACATATAATAAGTCGCAATGTCCATAGACCCCGTATTCGGCGCCCGCAGACGCACGGAAAAGCAGTTATCCAGATTCAACAGCACCTCCGGCATATGAAAACAGGTATAGCCAATTGCCAGCCTTCCCTCCTGCCTTGCCTGTTCAATGAGAGCATTATTGGCATTCTCCAGCAGCTTTTCAAAATAAATCAAATGCTTTAGGTCTTTCAAGTATCACACCTCTCTTCGTTCTTCACATATATAAATCTTCTTTTGTTTCCTAAAGTTCCTCCGTTGCTCTGCGAGATTTCTCCGCTGCTTTGCCAGTCTTACAAAATCTCCCATCTCTGCAAGGCTTCCTTCGCTCCCTTCAAAAGAGCAGCCTCCTCACTTAGCTCAAACACGCTCAGGCCCTTCACTTCATTGGAAGCGTGCTCATTGTCCGCGGGAATAGCCGAGAGCATCTCTATCGGCGACAAATCTACCAACTCCAACATGGACGAGTCTGTTACCCGGTTGACAATTGCACCGCACTGCCGGTACATCACCAGCTCATCCGCTACCCTCTGGATCGTCTTCACCACCTGAATCCCCTTACGGCTTGGGTCTGTTACAAGAACCAGATGTGTCACCTGCTCCATCACCCTGCGATTAATCTGTTCAATCCCGGCCTCTCCGTCGATGACTACATAATCAAAGTCCTTAGCCAGAAGAGAAATCACTTCCTTCAAATAGGCATTCACCTTACAATAGCATCCTGCACTTTCCGGCCGCCCAATTGCTAAGAATGAAAATCCATCCTTCTCCACCATTGTATCGAAAATCTGAAAACGTGCCTCCCCTAAAAGCTCAACGGCCTCCTTCGGCTCTCCCTGCTCTACACTAGCCACAATACGCTTACGGATATCATCCAGAGTAGACTCTGCCTCCACCCCCAGACCCGCGGCAAGCCCCACCGCAGGGTCTGCATCAATTGCCAGAATCCTAGCATCCGGATGATTCTCTGCCAACAGACGTACCATAGCCGCGCAGATGGATGTCTTTCCCACACCGCCTTTACCTGCGGCCGCAATGATGGTTGTCTCGTGCAATGGTCCCACCTTCCTTTCTTGTTCTTTTATCATACCCAATGTGCCTTCCCTGGCACATGTCCTTTGAGCTGTGGACTTTGTCCATCAAGGTATACAACCATTCTATCATAGGGTTTGTATATTTGCAACAAATTCAAATCGAATTTTGTTGCTTTTTGTTGCAGATTCACTAAAACATTGCTATAATAATTTCATTACTTACACATACATCAAACATGTATACAGAAACTCTGTCACTGGCAGCTTTTCTGCATACTAAGGTATTTAGAGAGGAGTTGATCTGATTATGAACGCAAAATTAGAACCGCTGTTTACGCCCTGGAAAATAGGTAACTGCGAGATTAAGAACCGTATTGTTCTCACTTCTATGGGAGGTACGGATTTGTTTGGATGGATGGAGAAACATCATTTTGACAAGGCCGGAGCACATTTTATCATGGAAGTAGCTAAGAATAACGCCGGCCTGGTCCTGCCGGGCTGCCAGCCTGTATACAATCCGATGTTTGGACAGTGGCTGCACAAAGAGAAGAAGATGTATGAGGATTTAAAAAAATGGATGCCGGAGTTCCATAAGACTGGGGCGAAGCTCTTCGTCCAACTTACCGCAGGCTTTGGCCGCTCTTTTACCATCAGTGAGATGATGGAGAATCTATACACCAATCCAGTGTTGCGCAAGGCTTCCAAACCATTTATGGATCTGGATAAGATTACTGCATCGGCAAGTCCTTCACCAAACCGCTGGTCAGACAAGGTTCCTTCCCGTGAGATGACCGTGGAGGAAATCCATGAGTTTATAGAAGCCTTCGCCAAGACCGCAAAACTTTTAAAGGACGCAGGCGTAGACGGCGTAGAGATCCACGCGGTTCATGAAGGATATCTCCTAGATCAGTTCACTCTGAAATATGTGAATAAGCGTACCGACCAGTACGGCGGTTCCTTTGAAAACCGCTACCGCTTTGCAGTAGATATTGTCAAGGCAATCAAGTGGGCCTGTGGAGATGATTTCCCCGTTTCCCTCCGCTACAGTGTTCTATCCAAGACCAAAGGCTTCCGCCAGGGCGCTCTGCCTGACGAGGAATATACCGAGGTTGGTCGGGATATGGAAGAGTCCGAGCGGGCTGTCAAATATCTGCAGGATGCCGGATACGATATGCTCAACTGTGACAACGGCACCTATGATGCCTGGTACTGGGCACATCCTCCGGTATACATGCCGGAGAACTGTAATCTCGCCGATGTAGAACACATCAAAGAATTTGTAGATATTCCGGTGGTATGCGCGGGCCGCTTAGACCCGTACACTGCGGCAGATTCCATCGCAGCGGGCAAGCTGGACGGCGCCGGCTTTGCAAGGCCGTTCTTAGCCGACCAGCAGTGGGTCACCAAGATGATGAAGGATAAGGAAGAGGACATTCGTCCCTGCATCCTATGCCACAACGGCTGTTTCAATATGTGTCATTATAAAGGTGTTCCAAATGATCAGGATTTGAGCGACAGTCTGCATCTGGCGCGCTGCGCAGTCAATGCGGAAACCATGCAGTGGGGCAAGCACCACATGAAGCCTGCAAAAACTCCGAAAAAAGTTCACATTATCGGCGGCGGCATCGGCGGCATGGAGGCTGCACGGGTTCTGAAGTGCAGAGGGCATATTCCGGTGATTTATGAAAAGAGTGATGTATTAGGCGGCACATTTATCCCTGCCAGCGCGGAATCCTACAAGGGGAAGCTTCGTGACCTGCTCACCTGGTATCGTCGTCAGATGGAAATTCTGGACATTGAAGTGCATCTAAATGAAGAAATCAAAGACTTATCCCTGTTCGGTGATGACCCGATCATCATTGCTACCGGCTCCATACCGCGCATACTGCGAAGCGTTCCTGGTCATGAGCGGATGATAGAAGCATGTGATTATTTGAATGGCGCTGAGGTTGGACAGAAAGTAGCTGTCATCGGCGGCGGCCTGACCGGAAGTGAGATTGCATATGAGTTGGCGCTGCTGGGAAAAGAACCGATCATTATCGAAATGAAAGATGACCTGGTATCCCAGAAGGGCGTCTGTCTGGCAAACAGCTCCTACCTGCGCGAGTGGTTCGAGCTGCATAAGGTTCCGGTATATCTGGAAACCACTCTGAAAGAAGTAAAGGAAGATGCCGTAGTATGTATTGATAAGTGGCTCAAAGCAATTACTATTCCATGTGACAGCGTCATCTCCTCAGCCGGATATATTGCCAATCCGATGGAGGTGGATAAAAAGAAAAAGAATGTCTATCTGGTCGGCGACTGTAAAAAGGTCGGCAACCTGCGCAGTGTCATCTGGGGTGCTTATGAAACGGCTATGAAGATATAGAATAATCTGTCATGCCCACCGGCTAAGCTGGTGGGCATGACTTTTTTACCATTCCTCTATTTCCTGTTTTGTTCTGCAAAATAATGTTTCACTGCATACTGAAATTCCTCTGTCAGAAACCGGGCTGCCTGTCTGCCAACGGAGGAATTGGCGCACATCATGTTGAACGCATGAAAACATCCCGGAAACTCCATGAAATGAACCGGTACATCTGCATTTTTTAGATGATTAATATATTCCACCGTCTCATCATGAAATGGTTCTATAGTTCCCACATAGGTACAGGTCGGCGGAAGCCCTCTGTAATCATTGGCTCTGGAAGGTGCTGCATAGGCAGGTACTGTATCCGTGCCATATCGTTCACCCAGATACATTTTCCATCCAATAATATTCGACCTTGTGTTCCATACCGGAGCGTCATTATTCTGCGAAGAATCCGTTATCATTCTATCATCAAGCATCGGATATAATGGCATTTGATACGCAACTGCAATTTCACCTCTATCTCTTGCCAGTAAGGTAACTGCGGCACACAAACCACCCCCGGCACTCTCCCCTCCGACGAATAGCTGACTGTCATTAATGCCATATTTGCTTCCATGCTTTTTCATCCATTTTAATGTCAAATAACAATCATGAAGCGCTGCCGGATAAGGCGCGTCTGTGGAACGGGTGTAGTCCGGAAGTACAAACACGGCATTTTCAGCGGCGAGCAATTTGGATACGGTAAAACACTCCTGTTCCGGAAGGCCAAGTCCATATCCGCCTCCATGAATCCAAAGTACTCCTGGTACATTCTTTACCGGTGCTTTGGGTGTACATACTAAAATACGCAATCTACTTTTGTCTTTCCTGCGTATGTATACTGTTTTGCATTTTGTACCTTTTCCCAGCCATATCCCTTTCATAAAATGATCCATAAACCAGTTTGTTCTTCTGAAGGTACTCTCTTTAAAGTATGGCAGGATTTTTCTGATCACTGTGCCTGCCATGCGGAGCTCAGGGTGAAATTGATCCGCCTGAATCGCATACTTCCCTGTGTGATTCTTTCTTTTTTTCATAGCGAACCCTCCTCGTAAATAAAAATGTCTTCTATACTCATACCAAAATACCGGGCAATCTTAAATGCTAACAGGATGGATGGATTATAGCGCCCATTTTCTAAGGAGCCTATGGTCTGCCGTGATACTTCGAGTGCGTTCGCCAGCTCTTCTTGTTTGATTCCATGCTGCTTACGCAGTTCTTCCAATCGGTTTTTCATGTGAATCTTGAACCTCCTTTCATATGCAAAGTTCGCTTTCCATATCTTCATTATAGCATAGTTACATTGAGTATCAAGTAACGCATCCTTTTTCCCGCTCCCTGCGGTATTCTGTCGGAGTACACCCAAACTCCCTGAAAAATATTTTTGAAAAATAGCTCAGATGATTAAAGCCGCATGACAACGCAATCTGCGTAATACTGGAATCCGTATTTTCCAGAAGCCGGCGGCTCATTTCCAAACGGTAGCTGTTCAAAAAATCTATGGGCGACTGCTGCAGATACTGCTTGAAAATGATGCAGCATTTGCTCCTGCTGATATTAGCAGAAGCCGCAATCTCCTCTAAAGTCACCGCCTCCCTGTAATGCTCATAGATGTAAGAAACCATCTTTTTCTGCAGGGCGAGGTCGCTCTGGTCCGGCGTTATCTCCTGCTGAATAACTTGCTTACACTGGCAGAACAGAATATGCCATAGTTGATAGAGCGCACCTATGATTTCCAACTCATAAGCATACTCCTGTTTTGATTTCAAAGACAATATACGGCTGATTAATTCCTGGACAGGCTGATGGCTGTCGGCATTATCGTAATAAAGGTATTCAATTCCTCTATTTTCAATAAATGGCATCACATAATTTTTGTAAATAGTCTGGTTTGCTCCCAAGAGTTTAGGGTGAAAACGAATACAGACGAATTTACAATCGCGCCCGCGATGAGAATATCCATAATGCAGTTGTCTGGAATTGACCACAATGCACTCCTGTTCTTTTAGCAAAATACTTCTCCCGTTAATCTGGTAATTCATTTCTCCCCGTGTAACATGAATCAGCTCAATATCCTCATGCCAATGGCAGAGCGCTTTCCTGTCCGGATATTCAGCCAGATCATCCTCTTTGATATAGACCGGAATATCCGGATGGTCATAAAAAACAATTTCCGATGCGTCCTGCATCAAATCTGATTCCGTCATCTTTCCCGTCCTTTCTAAATACGATTGTTATAATAACCAGAGATAAAATTGATAGATACCGCATTTCAAATATACTATTATTATAACAGCAAAAAATCCGAACCACAAGATGAAAGAAGGGTGGAAATGAATATAAAGGAAACTTTACAGACCGATAAAATCTTTTATAAAAAATTATTTGCATTGGTACTTCCCATTGCAGCGCAGAATTTTATGACCGCTGTTGTCAGCGCCTCGGATGCCCTGATGCTGGGACTCCAGGGACAGACTGCACTTTCCGCGGTGTCCCTTGCGACACAAGTCCAGTTTGTGCTGAATCTTTTTTTTGTCGCCCTGACCATCGGCGCAACCGTTTTGGCAGCACAGTACTGGGGAAAAAAGGATGAGGAGTCTGTGGAGCATGTACTGGCAATCACACTCCGGCTTTCGATTTTGATTTCTCTTTTATTTTTCCTGGCAGCGTCCTTTTGTCCGGAAATGCTTATGAGAATTTTCACCAATGAGACTGTTTTAATCGCTCCCGGCGTTTCCTATCTGCGAATCGTAAGCGGCTCCTATCTCTGCATGGGAATCTCACAGGTGTACCTCTGCATCATGAAAAACAGCGGGAGAACTCTAAAAAGTACGATTTATGGTTCCACGGCAGTGATATTGAACCTGATTTTGAATGCCCTCCTCATCTTCGGCCTTTTGGGGCTGCCGGAAATGGGAATCCAAGGGGCAGCCTTGGCGACTCTGCTGGCGCGAGTTGTGGAGCTGGCGCTTGTACTGTTGGAAAACCGTAAGAAGGATGTGGTGAGAATCCGTTGGAAATACCTCCTGACTCCAAGTGCCTCTCTGCAAAAGGATTACTACTATTACACCGCCCCGGTTCTGGCAAATGAACTCGCCTGGGGATGCGGATTTACTATGTTTTCTGTGATTATGGGACACCTGGGGAATGACGCGGTAGCCGCCAATTCCATCGCCAATATCGTGAAAAATATCATCTCTTGTTTCTGCCTCGGAATCGGAGCCGGCAGCGGAATCATCGTGGGAAACGAACTCGGCCGTGGAAATCTGGAGCGCGCAAAAGAATATGGTAAAAAGCTGTGCCAGGCTTCTGTGTCTTTCGGCATTTTATCAGGACTCGTACTTCTGGCATGCAGACCCCTTATTTTTCTGTTTGCAGCCAATTTAAGCGCACAGGCGCAGGACTATTTAAAAGTAATGCTCCTGGTCTGCAGCTATTATTTAATCGGGAAATCCGTCAATTGCACCGTCATCGCCGGAATCTTCTGTGCCGGAGGAGATACAAGGTTCGGACTTTGCTGTGATACCATTACCATGTGGGTTGTCATCATCCCCACGGGACTTGCGGCGGCCTTCTATTTCAAGCTTCCTGTCCTGTGGGTCTACTTCTTCCTGAATCTGGACGAACTTATAAAGCTGCCTGCGGTTTACATACATTATAAGAAATATCGGTGGGTAAAAAATCTGACGGTAAAAGAGGAATAGATATAAAAAGGGATATGCATCCTTGACCTGCAGGCTGCATATCCCTTTCATCAATAGTATTACTCCAATTCCACAAAAATATTCCCCATCAGCTCCCAGGCAGCATCCCTTTCCTGCTTTTGCTCCGGCGTCAGTTCCTCATACTGGCAGAGCATAGGGTGCTGTCTCGCCGCGTCGTCACGTACCGGTCCATAATTCCAATTATAAAAAATATAGAACCGAAGCCAACGCATGTGGTCCAGCTTACGGTACATTTCTCTTATACTCTCTGTGGACTTGGTCTTACAATATTGACAATATGCCTTTTCCATCACAGCAGCGGTGATTTCTGTAATCGCTTCATCATTCAGGAGAATCCTGGCCTTCATCAAAAGATGGTCCGCCGCTGCAATTTTCGATTGTTGGTGAAGGTCATCCAATTCTTCCCATCTAAGCGTCGGATAGGATACAGACCTGCGGAAAATCTCATTGATCGTGACAGCCGCCTTATTCAGACCTGTACGGATAATCTGCTGCGCCGTATAGATATCCTCATTTGTCCCAAAATAAGATACCCCCGGCGCTTTCCGGCTGCTGCGCAGGTCAATGCGTCCACGCAGTTTATAATATTTATTCAATGCCCAGAAAATGCTCCATCCCTTTTGCTCATCATCCTCACAGATAATGATGCGGTCAGCCTGTTCCAGAATACGGCGTTCCTCTGCCCACAACCTGTCATGGAAAATTAAAGAATCCCGCGCTGCCGATTCCTCATTCAGTGAAAACACCTCTCCCAGACGGTAATGCATGGCAAGGAATTCTCTCGCATCACCAAAAATATGATAGACTACATGCTGCTCTATAGAAATAATGTTCGTCAATATCGCCCGTTCTAAGATACTGCATCCATAATTTCCGAATCCAATCAGAACTATCGACTTCTCCTGGCTGCATAATGGTTTAGAGCGCCAATACTGTCTGGCACAGCATTCATAACTGTGGAAAAAGTTGATATTCCCTGACAGTTTCTCCTGCCCGTTTGTCGTTCTGGCATAGACCTCCACCGGCAATTCATGCAGATTCATTGCACGGCTGTTCACACCAATATCATTTTCCTTCATTAAAAATATCTTGCATTTTTTTCCAATATTCTTCTTTTTCGCCACAATCTTGTCCGGCGGGACGCTGAGATAGATACAGGGATAATCGGGACTCTCGCTCTGCCTGCCCCTTTTCTCACCGTATATGATCAGTGCATTGGGGTCTTCCTTGTAAATATTGGCCGCCAATGTACTGGATTCCACTCCATAGTCGGCAAAGTAATACCAGTTTTTATGGCGCTGCAGGCTCAGCAGCAAAAAAGGCATCCCTTCACTGGTGATAAAAGATACGACCGCCCCAAGCAATGTCACCATGATGCCGGCTGACAAAAGCAGAAATACGATTCCCACTGCATGTCCCAGAGGAGTCACCGGTATCAGATCGCCGTATCCTACCGTAGTCAGCGTCACCAAAGAATACCAGATTGCATCTCCAAATGTCCGAATCCTCGCGCTGTCATTCGCGGATTCCGAAAGGTAGAGAATCGTGAGCAGGCCGATATAGATGAGCGCTATGACTACAACTAAATATAGATAGATATTTTTTTTCGCTTTCACAGTTCTGTGTTCTCCTTTGTCTTTCCATATATTGATTGTATCATATGCAGAAGATAAAGTGGTAAAAAAAGAGACTTCATTTCTGAAATCTCCTAAAATATATATTGGCTTTTTTATCGAAACTAGTATAAGCGAAATCAAAGCTTTTTCTTCATCAATTTTCCTACAATTCCCGGAACATGCTCTTTATCCGCAATCGAAACAGTAAATGCCTTGCTCGCGTATAAACTCAATCCAGATGAAAAACTTCGTACAAATCCGTACATACCGGGCTGTTGTCCGGGTTTGTGTCCATGATATCTGCCATGAAATCCCACCACTTTCTGTTTATCGCAGTGTCCGCGCTTTGTGCCCATTTCTCGGCATCTTCCAATTCAATATATCCATACAGGACATTGGTCTCTTTATCCAGAAATATCGTATAATTCTTCCCGCCATATTCATGGATCATATCCCTCATCTCAGGCCAAAGTTCATTATGACGCTTTTCATACTCCTCTGCCATTCCCGGATATAACTTCATTTTAAACGATTTTCTTATCATAGGAACTATTCTCCCTTCTAAATGTGCCTGAGGATCATCTTTCCCCAGGCACGTCTTTTTTCAAAGGCTTCTATTATCAGAACCTTTATCTTATTTTAGTAAATGTCTTTCCACTCATCAATGTTAGACGGATCAAATTTGAACGGAGGTCCAAGGATTACTTCTGTACCGCCATCACTTGCTGCCACAATTTCGTAATCTCCCATATCTCCTGCCGTGAACTTGTCGCCCTCAGCTCCGGTAATGGTTCCGTCAACTAAAGCAATCGATGTATAAGCACCCAGACGGCCTACATCAATCGGATTCCACAGATACATATATGGACAGGAATGATCATCATCGTCACCAATGTATTCTGCCATCTCAGATGGTAAGCCAAGTCCGGTCAGCTTTACAGAAGATTTCTCATCCTGAAGAACCTTTGCAGCCGCGTTAATACCTACGGTTGTCGGAGCACAGATTACTTTCAGATCCGGATATTTGGACAACAATGCCTGTGTCTGGTCCGTAGATTTCTGAGGTTCGTCATCACCATAAGCAACCTCAACCAGTTCCAAATCTGCATATTTGTCATCCGTATCCATAATTTCCTTCATTGCCTCAATCCAAGAATTCTGATTTGCTGCCTGAGACGTAGCAGAAAGAATCGCCCATTGTCCTTCCCCGCCTGTGATATCATACACTGCGTCCATCAGGGCCTGTCCGATTTCTTGTGTTCCGGCCTGATTAACGAATGTCTGGCGGCTGTCCGGATTGGTCTTGGAATCCAGACAAGATACCTTGATTCCCGCTTCCATAGCCTCCTCTAAGGATGCCTGCAGAGCGTTCTCATCATTTGCGGCGATACAAATGGAATCCACGCCCTGTGAGATCAGAGACTGGATTACGGATACCTGTGCGTCAGCCGTTGCAGCCTCCGGATGCTTCACGATGCAGACACCTCCTTCTGCCTCAATGACTTCCTGGAATCCGCTTGCTTCTTTTTCGTTATACGGATTTCCCGCAGACTTTGTGATGACTGCGTATGTTTTTCCGCCTTCACTGCTGCTGTCTTCTGCCTCATCTTCTGCCTCGTCACCCGAGTCCTCTGTCTGTGCAGTGTCATTTCCTGAATCTGCAGTGCTGTCACTGCCTTCTCCGCCGCCGCAGCCTGCCGCAAGGACAGCCACCATAGACGTACATAACAGGATGCTTACCAATTTTTTCTTCATGTTCTTTCCTCCCTTTCGGATATTATTTATACTAAGCATTCAGTCCTTGAATGCCTGGTATCTTATGAGACCTCTTTCCCTTTTATTTCTTCTTTAAGTTTAATTTTGATGAAACATTCGGGAGCAGTACTGCTAATATCAGCAGAATACCTAAAATGATCAGAATCAGCTGCGGGTTCATATTAATCTGTCCAAGACCGATACGCAGGCAGATAATCGTAAAGCCGGAAATGATTCCTCCAATCAGTCTTCCCTTTCCTCCTGAGGTAGAGATTCCGCCGAATACGGCCATTGCGATGGCATCCATTTCAAATCCGTTCCCTGTGGTCGTATTCGCGCCGTAGAGTACGGAAGTCAGGAACAATGCCGCAAGTCCTGCCATGAATCCCATTACAGTATAGATGATCAACCGGATGGTCTGTACATGGATTCCTGAATAATATGCTGCAAGCCGATTGGAGCCGATGGCATATACGCTCCGGCCAAAGGTTGTCTTTGCAAGTATGACACTGAACAATACCGCCATAATGACAACCACAAAGAAGATATAGGGAATAATTCCTACTTTTCCGGCAATCATACGAAAACCATCCGCATTAGTCAGGGAAATAGAACCGCCGCTTCCTAATGCGATTTCAGCAATTCCGCGGAATACAATCTGTGTTCCCAATGTTACGATCATCGGAGGAAGCTCCTGAAAATTCGTCAGGATCAGTCCGTTGACCAGGCCGCATACCGTGCCGACTAATAAAGCTACAAGGATTACAACTCCGAAGGGCAGCCCTTTGTTTGATGCCATGCAGGTCATCGTAGCGGACAGACAGACCGCGGCTCCTACGGAGATATCAATTTCCCCCAGTACCAGAATGAACGCCATAGGAAACAGCAAAAACATTTCTGTAAGATACTTGGGCATTTCTCTCAAAACATTATCAAACTGATAACTCTGGGAGATACTTGCGCAAAAAATATTGATCAAAATAAACAATATGACTAACATGCCTTCCCAGCAGAATAATGTCTTTTTCAAAGATTTCTCTGGTACGTTGGCAATCGTTCTTCCGGATTTTCCTGCCATAGTTACATCTCCCTCCCTTTCAGATTGTTCTTATCCATTACACGCTGTGTAATAACATTCAATATGATCACGACCAGGATGATAACACCCTTTACCGTGTTCTGTGCGATTGCTTCGATTCCAACCAATGGAAGAGCCTTTGCGATAATCGCAAGAATCAGGGAGCCTAAAAGTGCTCCGGCTACGCTGCCGCGCCCGCCTGTCATACTGACACCGCCGATGACGCAGGCTGCGATAACATCCATTTCTCTTCCATACAGCATATTCGGCTGTGCGGAGGAATAAATAGAAACCGCAAGTGCTCCGCAAAGTCCTGCCAGTATTCCCATGACTGTGTAGACCATCAACTCTACATTATCTGTATTGATACCGGAAATCTGGGCCGCTTCTCGGTTACTTCCGACTGCGTAGACCATTCTTCCGACTTTTGTCCATTTCATCACGATGAAGAAAATGATATAGCAGATCACCATGACAATGATGACGTTATTTATCCCTAATACACTTCCCAATGCAAAATCCTTAAAAGTTCCCAGGTTTTCCGCACTTGCCCACTGACTGTTGGCAATGATATAGGCAAGTCCCCGGTATATGTACATAAAGCCCATAGTGGCAATGATCGGAAGCACCTTTCCTTTTGAAATGATCAGGCCGATCAGCAATCCGCAAAGAGCACCAATCCCAATCGCGATCAGGAATAAAAGAAATGTGTTCTGCACCATGCCGTATTTCATCAGCATACCTACCGACATACCGGCTAAAGCCAGTGTAGAGGTGATGGAAATATCAATCCCGCCGATTAACAGCACGCCCAGCATTCCCAAAGTCATGATCATGATAACCGCATTGTTCTTTAACATATCCGAAATGGATTTTAATGTCATGAAGGATGGACTCCGTAAGGAAATCACTACGCACAGGACGATCAACACAATGAGCAGGCTCGCTTCACGGGAATCAGTAATCTTTTTTATGATGGATTTATTCTCTTTCATCTTTCCTGTTCCCCCTTTACTTTGATTTTTCCATGGCCAGCTCCAGGATACCTTCCTGTGTCGCTTCACCTCTGCTCAGTTCCCCAGTTACTTTTCCGTTGCACATCACGATGATCCTGTCGCTCATTCCCAGGATTTCCGGCATCTCGGAGGAAATCAAAATGATCGCGTATCCCTGCTTCGCAAGATCGCCCATAATCTGGTAAATCTCTGCTTTTGCGCCGACGTCTACACCCTTGGTCGGCTCATCCATGATGACCACTTTCATTTCCTGCCCCAATGCCTTGGCAACAACAACCTTCTGCTGATTTCCTCCGGAAAGCGAGGATGCCGGGTCAAATATTGTCACAGCTTTTGTATCCACCTCTTCCAGAAGCTGCTTTGAAATCTCACGCTCTTTCTTTTCATCATTAAATCCGTTCTTTGCATACTTGCTCATCGTCGGAAGCGTTACATTTCTTCCCAGCCCCCAGCTCATGATCAGGCCTTCTTTCTGACGGTCCTCCGGGAGCAGGATAATTCCCCGTTTCATTGCCTCAGAAGGCTGTTTCACATGAATCGACTTTCCTTCCAGATAGACGGTTCCTTCATCCGGCTTTGTGATACCACAGATACTTTCCACGACCTCCGTACGCCCTGCTCCTACCAGCCCGGTCAGACCAACGATTTCGCCTGCGTGAACATTAAATGATACATTTTTATAATATCCAAGCCTGGAAAGTCCTTCTATCCTCAGGATTTCCTGACCGATTTGTACTTCCGGCTTTGGGAACAGATCTTTGATCTCACGGCCTACCATTGCCTTGATCAGATCCGCATTCGTAATCCCGTTTACATCATATGTTCCGATATACTGTGAATCACGGAATACGGTGACTCTGGTCGCCAGGCGGTACATATCCTCAAAACGATGGGAGATAAAGATGATAGAAACTCCCTCATCTCTCAGTTTATCGACAATCCTGTACAGCTCTTCTGATTCATTTTTCGTCAATGCCGCAGTCGGCTCATCCAGGATGATGATTCTTGCATTTGTAGAAAGTGCCTTCGCAATCTCTACCATCTGCTGCTGCGCAACACTCAGCGCCCCCATCTCATCTGTGGACTTAAAATCTGCATTGAGCTGGCTTAACAACGCTGTCGCCTCTTCATTCATCTTTTTCCATTGTATCATTCCATTTTTTATAATCTCATGACCCATGAAGATATTTTCCGCGACACTTAAATCCGGATAAGACGTGGGATGTTGATACACGGCTGCGATTCCTGCCGCCTGTGCATCCCTTGGGCCTCGGAAATCCACTTTCTTCCCATCCAGAAACATCTCGCCCTCTTCTGCCTTATGTACTCCGGTGATTACTTTTATAAAGGTAGATTTCCCGGCTCCGTTTTCTCCCATCAAGGCATGAACTTCTCCTTTTTTCAGTTGGAACTGTACATTATTCAATGCCTTTACACCAGGGAAAATTTTTGTAATCCCTTTTAATTCCAGAACATAATCTGACATCCTTTTTCCTCCCTGCTTTGTAACCAATCTGCTTTGCAGATTGATTGCCTGCTGTTTTCTTAATGCGACAGCCTCACTGCTTCAATCCCAAGCAGATCCGACACTTTTTCATATAAAGATGCGTTATGCCCGACACTCATTGCAAAATGATGCGTTGGTGCCTCCGCAAACCAGTCATCCATATAGGAATCCGGATCTTTTTCAAATTTTACCGGAGTCTGTGTATTTCCAATCGTCATAATCTGACCGTTAGTTGATTCTGCTTCTGTAATGATAAACTTCAAACCGCCGTCTATTGTCTGCGTACATGCCAGATTGGTGATGTCGCCTGTACGTACTTTTGCTTCTACGGATACACCTGTCCCCTGTTTACCATGATACAGTCCCATTCCACGCAAAATTGGTTTTCCTGTCGCGATTTCCAGATGGAACGGGCCATCATGTCCGAGTAAAATGGTCCCATCTTCATAATCTACCGTGACAATCTCGCAAAAACTTCCGCCCTTTCCAAGAATATCGCAGATTTTCATTGCCAGGCAGGTCTTCAGGTCACCTTCCCCCGCACAGGGAATTCCTTTTGCAGTGAGCAGGGAATGTCCTACAATGAATCCGCCCTGTACATCCTCATAATGATTTCCGGGCGCCCCATGATAGTAATAGGTCAAAGCATCCAGATCAAATTCTTTTACCAGTTTTTCCTGTGCCACCGCTATTTTTGCAGACCAGTTAAGCTGCTCGTCTGTCGGTTTCTGGGCAAGAGGATCTGCTGCGTCCGTCTCACTGATTGTAAAGAATTCTTCAATTTCTTTTCTCTTTTCTGCCGTTTCTTCCTCGGTAACGGTCTCAAGATGGCGATCCAGATCACACATTTCCAAAACCTGAAGATGTGCGCCTGTCTGTCCCTGGAACATCGTGAAATCACTGTACATGTCCAACATGCCGCTGTAGGTATTTCCCAAAAATCCGAACCGGGCACCCTGGAGATTGCGTTTTACTTTTGCTGCCAGTATCCATTCTTCTATTTTCTTCCAGGCACGGATTGCCTCAGGCCTGTCACATGTCACTTCATCCGTCATGGAAATCTCCGGTGTTTCTGTCAATCCCAGAAGACCGTTTACTACGCGGTAACGGATTCCTGCACGGTGAAACGCATTACAGATCTCCGGCACCGGACATGCGCCGCAGTGTGCCAGCCACTCACCTGTGGTGGTCTTTTCATAATTAATCCTTGCGGTAGGCTGCAGGTTTAAGATTACTACGGGTGCTTTACATATCTGGTGAACCGGAAGTACGGAGGCACTTGTCACATATGTAGCAGAATGTACAAAAATCAGGTCTACATTATTCTCATTAAAATACTCTCCCGCTTTCTGGCCTTCCTGTTCACAGTCTACAAGACCATAAAAATAAGTCTCTCCGCCCAGTTTTTCAATCTTCTCTGCTATAAATTGTCCATATCCGATCATCCGTTCTCTCAGTCCCGGAAACTGTCCCCAGTAATGCTTCAATCCTATGGAATAAATACCAATCTTTGGTTTTTTCATTTCTTTTTTTGCTAACAAAATGCTTCCTCCTTCATTCATATATCGTTTATAAATTCATCTCAATTTTATGCGCGCCGTTTATTTACAAAATGATTATATTCCTGTAATATAAAAAAAGCATCCAAGTAACTTGTTCAAAAATAACAGAATCTTGTGGTCTGAAAGAAAGGCATCATAAACATATGAAAAAAAACAAAGAGCTTCTGGAACGCGGAATACACAACTGGAGCAAAGACTCCATCCGAATGATACTCACGCCAAGCGCGACAGCCAAAAATTTATTTTTTTATACACAGGAAGTGGGATACTTTAAGACCAGCTACCCCTATTTTTCCGAACGTAAAAATCTGGATTCTTTTCTCATTATCTTTACAATCTCCGGAAAGGGATATCTGAAATATGAAGGACAGGAATACACACTGACAAAGGGACAGTGCTTTTTTATTCATTGTGAAAAACACCATATCTATTATACGGGACAGGAAGAGGACTGGGAGTTTCTCTGGATTCATTTCAATGGAAGTAATTCTCTGGGATATTATAACGAGTTTACAAGAAATGGTTTTCGTATTATTCAGTATCAGGATACCTTTTTCATGGAACGGACCATCTGGCGTGTAATCGCACTGCATCAGAGGAAAGATCTGACCACTGAAACCATATCCTCGAATCTTATCAATTCTTTATTGACAGAATTGCTTGTGGAAACTGCCACAAACAGCGCGGATACGTTTTCAACCCCGGATTTTGTCCGGAACGTTGTAAAAGAAATTGATAAAAACTATAAGCAGGCGCTTACACTTTCCCACTTTGAGCAGCTCTGCCATCGGAGCCGTTATCATATTTCGAAGGAATTCAAAAAATATATGGGCATGACCATCAATGAGTATATCATCACGACCCGGATCTCACACGCAAAGGATCTGCTGAAATACTCGGATCTGTCTGTCAATGATATCACTTTTGAAGCCGGGTTTAATAATGTGACTCATTTTATTAATCTGTTCAAGGCACGGGAAAATGTTACACCACTCGCTTACCGGAAGGCATGGAAGATTGAGCTGACATAAGAAACAATGAAAACTCCCGCCTCTACTACTGTAGGGCAAGAAAAATTCCTTATCACAGAAAGACCTACGGGGTAAAAAATTTCCGTTAAGCCGACATACCACACATTAAATAGAGGCAGCCTCAAAATGGCTGCCCCGCCGTAAGAGCCATAGCCTTGCTCCTTACGCATGATAAGTTCCGGCTGTCTTTACAGACGCGTATCATACAAACCGCAAAAGCTGTCAATCGGATCTTTTCCTTTAAATGCGTCCGGCCCTTCCATAAGACTCTCAACCAGTGCGTCAAATGTGCTGTCTTTCGCATCATAGGTATTAATATAGGTCCGTGCCTGTGGAATATCCGCAAGCATCGTAGGCTGGCCGCAGCCAACAACGACTACCGGCACTTCAAACACATACCACGGAATTTCCCCGCCGCCTTTTGACATACCAAACGCAGGCCTTCCGCTTGGGACGTCGCAAAGTGTGATTACCAGATCCATATCTTTGACAAAGTCTGCAATCGCATTTTTTCCGGCAAAATAAAGGTTCAAACTCGGTTTCTCTCCGGCCTCAATCTGCTTTTTTATACGCTCCAGCGGGCTTTCATAAATGAACGCGTCAAATCCCTTATCAACCAGCCTTTTCCGCAGAAGCTCTGCCGCATTGTTTCCGGTCATGCCCATCAGTTTCATCAATTCTCCCATAGGTCCGCCTGTTCCTTTTAGATGGACAATCATGATCCGTTTATATCGTTCCGGTGAAATCGGCAGTACGTCCTGATCTTTATACTTCACTAACGTAATACAATCCCGGCTGATGGCCTTATGCATCTCTTTATATTCTTCCTTACCCAGTACCTGGCTTAATACTTCCGGTGCAGGCACCAGTTCTTCTTTCGCTTTCTTATGAAGCCCCATATGTGCTTTCAGTCCCAGAATCCGGGTAAGCGCTTCTGTCATTCTCTCTTCGCTGATAACCCGGTCCTGATATGCCTTCAGCATCGTTCCAAAATCCTCTTCCGGATCATTGAAGAATAAAAACATATCGCAGCCCGCATTGATCGCCCGCGGAAGCATCTCCGAACGTTTCATCCTATCTGTCATACCAACCATATGTGAGGCATCCGTAACTACCATGCCATTAAAGCCCAACTTGTCCCTCAGCAGTCCGGTCATGATTTCCGGGCTTAATGTTGCAGGCATCATTTCCTCGTCTGTCAAATCCGGATTGATTGCCTTTGCATATTCCGGAAGCATAATATGTCCGCCCATCACTGCCTCAAGCCCATTTTCAAACAATGTTTTATAAACCAGGCCGTAAGTGGCATCCCACTCTTCTACATTAAAATAGTTCACATTGTTCGACAGATGTGCGTCTCTGAAATCCTGGCCATTCCCAGGAAAATGTTTTGCTGCGCAGGCGAACCCTGGAATTGTATGAGCGCCTTTCAGATAAGCCGTACTCATTTCCGCTACCCTGTGCGGGTCGTTTCCAAAAGCACGGGTGATGATTTCTGTATTCTCCCAATTGTACGCGATATCGCAGATTGGCGCGAACGCCATATTACATCCGATTGCAGCCGCTTCCTCATTTGCCATTTTTCCTAATGCAAATGCGTACTCTTCCTTTCCCGTAGCCGCAATCTTCACCTCAGAAGCAATTGGCGTCCCATCCGCACAGGCACCGTCTCCTCCTGCTTCCGTATTACACGCGATAATGACCGGAACCTTTGCATATTTCTGCAATGTGCGGTTCTGCTCCTGCACCGCTTTACCCGGAGCCGCATTATAGCGGCAGCCGCCCAGATGATATTTTTCCATCAGTTCCTTCAAATGTTCTTCTTCCTGGGATTGGGTAAGCTGAAAGAAAAGCTGTCCGACTTTTTCTTCATCACTCATACCCGCAATTGTTTCTTCCACCCATTTACAGTCTTCCTCTGACAAATAATACGGATTTGCTGTTAAATCAACCAAGTTCGTACCCTCCTTTAAATTACGTATAGATAGTATTATTTTAGCATTCCGTTTAAAATATCCGTGAATACGATTTTTATATGTTTTAGCACTATTTTTGTAAAATCTTGAATTTAAACTAAAATTGTATGATAATAACATGCTCTGTATATCTTCAAACGGTTCCTCATATATGATGGTAGGAATATGACTGT
>CANOBT010000018.1 GCA_947564305.1 uncultured Lachnospiraceae bacterium
GTACTTCAAAAGACTGGAACACCATTTCCTTCAGAACCGTTATAAAGATGAGAAATCCTTTGAATCTGCGATTGCGCAATTTTCGTGCTGTCTCCATACCATCCATTTTTCCCATCTGGATATCAAGAAAAAGAATGTCTATTCTCCTGTTAGATAGAAGCAATTCCTCTCCATTGGGGAATTGGAAAATTGATATTTCTATATTTTTATTATGAAAAAAATAAGATACCATTTCTTTAATTTTATCTGACATATATTGTTCATCATCACAAATCGCAATATGAATCACATCATCACCTCCTCCTAAAGCAAGTATTTTACCATCCACCGATTGTGAAAGCAATAAGAATGCTCTGAAATGTCTTTTTATTGCCGTAGAATGATTGCCGCCTTTGTTCTTTCTCTACGTTTATTTGGTTGAATTTCATAAAAAAAGCAGTACTCATTTAAAAGAAAAAATAAGTACCGCTATCTTCTTATGAATAATCTTTATGGAAGCCATTTATCTAATGCCGCCAAAAGTCTGTCCAAGTCCACAGGTTTCATCACAAGGTCGTTCATTCCCGCATCCTTAGCCCGCGACACATCTTCCTGGAAAGCATTCGCAGTCACTGCAACAATGGGAATACGCAGAAGGTCCTCCCTGCCCGAATCCCGAATGGCCTGGGATGCCTCGTATCCATCCATCACCGGCATCTGAAGGTCCATAAAAATCAAATCGTAATAAGCCGGTGGATTCTTCTGCACCAACTCTACCGCTTCCGCGCCATTTTCAGCTGTTTCCACCAGAATACCCGCCTTGTTGAGCAGCTTCCGGACAATGAGCATGTTTATCTCAATGTCCTCCACCAGCAAAACTCGAATCCCTGCGTGGCGTGTAATGGGCTTTGGTCCGCCTCCCGCTTCCGTCTGTTCTGTTTGACAGGCCTTCTCTTGGATTGAAGAGTGATGTGAAGAACTTTCCTCCAATTTAAAAAACACATGCACAATAAATTTTGAACCGCGTCCCGGCTCACTCTCCACCTTAATGTCGCCGCTCATCAGTTTCACAATAGTCTGAGCGATTGGGAGGCCCAGTCCTGTTCCCAAATCGCCCTGACCCGATTCCCCACGCACAAACGGTTCAAAAATCTTAGGTTGGAAGGATGGAGCGATACCCGCTCCCGTATCTTCCACGATAAATTCGTAATATCCACTTTTCAATGCACGGGAAGGTATCTCACGCGCCCTGAAAGTGACCGTTCCACCAGAGGGAGTGTATTTCACCGCGTTGTCCAGAAGATTGCTCAGGACCTGCTGAAATCGCTCAGGATCTCCAAGCACAGCCATATGTTCAAAAGAAGCGATATCAACCTTTAACCGTAAATCTTTCTTCATAGCGGCGCTTCTGGCCTGATCCAGAACCAGATTAATCTCGTCTGTCAATTCGAACCTCGTTTCGTTTAATACCATGCCGCCGCTCTCAATTTTAGACATATCCAGAACCTCATTTATGAGGATGAGAAGCCGACGACCAGAGGCATCGATTTTTTCCAAACAGTCCCTAACTTGAGCGCTGTCATCCAGATGAGAAAGAGCGATGGATGCCATACCTAAAACAGCGTTCATTGGAGTACGCATATCATGACTCATGCGGGCGAGAAAATCGCTCTTAGCCTGGCTTAAATCCTCTGCTGTATGGAAAGCATCCCGCAAGGTCTGCTGAACGGCATCCTTCTGGCACTGAAGCGCAGTCACGTCCTGAATAGCAAAAATTAACGATACCGGCACGCCGTCTTTTTGACGAAGGCTTAACACAGAAACATTCTCCCAACAATCCTCGTCCCAGTGAATACGGTATTCATACTGGAAAAATGGACCCCCCTCTCCCAGCGTTGTTTTAATCTTCTCCAATCCGGAAGAAATAAGAGAAGAATCTTCAGACCTGTCACAGCAATAATGTGAGGACATATAGTGTTTCAGTGACGCCACGTTTCCCCGGGCAGGCAGACCGGGCGGAGTGCCTTTCAGATATTCATAACTCTGCTGCTCCAACTCCAGAATCACAAGCCTGGCAAACAAAGGCACCAATCCCTCCACGATTCCGCTCAGCCTGGCCTTCTCTGAGGTCAGCTGGCGTCTCTTATGCAGGTTTGTAATGATCAGATATGCCGCATAAATCAGGAAGAGGGTTATCAGACGAAGCTCCAGCTTGATTCCGATGCTGTTTGCTCCGGCCTCCATCTGCCTGGTAACAATGGATGGGAACGTCTGTACCAGCATCCAGTCTTCCCCGATTGGAACCAAAGAAACGCTGATATCCTCCGATGCCTCCTGCGCCGTAAAACAAAAAGCATCACGGGCCGCAAAAGCATCCCGAATCTCCGACAACAACTCTTCAGAAACTACATTATCCTGCGCCAGACCTTCCTGCAGGCTTTCTACAGGAGAACTATAGCCATAGGACGAGATGACGGTACCGTCTTCCATACAAATCAGGCTTTTCGCGTCCACGTCAAAAAATTTAACAGAAATAGCCTGCCGCAGGCTTTTTTCCCGGAACATACCATTCAGCACGCCGATGATTTCGCCATGATAGCGGACAGGTGCATAAAAGTTAATCAGAGTCTCATTGGTGATTCGCGAATTATAGATTATGTGAAACCCGGTTTCTCCCTGAATTCCCTTTAAATAGTTATTTCTGTCTGAGGAATCGGAGGTCTGTCCGTCCGCATTATGATTGAGCCCGTCCGCATCAATAAATTCCACATAATCAAAAACAGAGGTCTCCTGTAAGAGTTTCAAAAATTCCTGCCCAATCCAAGGCTCTTGAATCGTCTCGGCAACTGTGATCGACAACAGATTCAAAGTTGTTGACCTGGCCTCCAGCATATCCTCTACCCGGCTGGCTGTCTGGACCGCAGCGTCCTGGGCGTACCTTTGGTTCTGCTGCAATATCCGCATCTGGTTCTCCCTGGCAAAGGAAAAGAACGAGACGATTGCAGCACAAAACAAAATCGTCACCAACACATGATGCCTCCAGGCAATCCGTCCCCTGTTGTCTGTCTCCATTTACACCCTCCCTGGACCACTGTTTTGTGGTCAAATGACTTGCGATACCAACTGCTGATACCTGGTATACATTCACTTCTGCCCTTCAATTTTCTCCGCCAGTTCCTGAAGATAGACCCAACGCTCCATCTTTTCCTCCAGCTGCGTCTCCTTATGTTCCTTTTCTTCCATCAATTGAGATAATCTGAAGGAGTTCGTCGCATTGGCTGCTATTTCTCCATCCAGCCTTTCAATCTCGGCTTCCAGTTCCTGGATATCCCCGTCAATGGTTTCAAACTCTCTCTGTTCTTTATAAGAAAATTTCAGCTTCTGAGTCCTGTTCTGGCGCTGCTCTCTGGCTCCCGGCTTCTTCCCGTCTTCCAAGGCCTGACCTGTTTTTGCTTTAGCCCCTTTTCCTCTATCCGAAGACACCTTCCCCGGAATTTGGATTTCCGCATCCGCCTGTTCTTTCTGACTTCTCAGCGCCTCCAGATAATCCGTGTATCCCCCTTCATACTGCCGCAGCTTTCCCCCATCCTCAAATGCCAGAATCCTATCTGCCACGTTGTCGAGAAAATAGCGGTCATGCGATACCGCAGCCACAATTCCCACAAAAGAATTCAAATAATCCTCCAATATCGTCAAGGTCGGGATGTCCAGATTATTGGATGCTTCGTCCAACAGCAGCACATTGACATTCTGAAAAATCACTCCCAAAAGATAGAGACGCTGCTTCTCTCCCCCGGATAGTTTCCCAATCGGTGCATACTGCATATCCGGGGTAAACAAGAAACGCTCCAACATCTGGGACGCACTGATCTGCCCTTCTTTTGTCGTAATATATTCTCCGATATCCTTCACATAATCAATTACACGCTGGCTGTCGTCCATAGGCTGCTCTTCCTGAGCAAAATACCCAATCCGTATAGTCTCCCCTGTTTCGACCGTTCCGGAATCCGGTTCTATAAGCCCGGCCATCATCTTGATCAAAGTAGATTTTCCACAGCCGTTCGGCCCCACAATCCCTACTTTCTGATTTTTCAAAAAAATATAATCAAAATCCCGGACAATTGTTTTATTCCCATATTCCTTACTCAGATGGTGCAGTTCCATGGTCTTCTTTCCCATCCTTGTTTCCACCTGGTCCAGTTCCACTGTCTGGTCCCGAACCGGAGCCGCTCCATTTTTTAATGCCTCCAGACGTTCCAGACGCGCCCTCTGCTTTGTACTCCTTGCACGGCATCCCCGTTTTGCCCATTCCAACTCCATACGAAGCACACTCTGTCGTTTTCGCTCGGATGCCAGCTCCATCTCCTCACGTGCAGCCTTCATTTCCAGGAAACCGGAATAATCTGCTTCATAACCATAGATTTTCCCATGACTGATCTCCAGGATTTTATTGCTCACCTGATCCAGAAAATACCGGTCATGAGTCACCATCAAAATCGTCCCGTGCAGTGTCTTCAAATAGTCCTCCAACCAGATGATCATCTGCTCATCCAGATGATTCGTGGGTTCATCCAGCAAAAGTACATCAAAATCCGATGCCAGTACTTTTGCCAGAGCCACTTTCCGCTTCTGCCCGCCGGATAAATGAGAAATCCGTGTATCATATTCCTGAATGCCAAGCTTTGTCAGATTACTCTGTGCACGCCACTGCGCCTCACAATCCTGTATATAAGACAAAATCGTTGCATCCTCCGGGAACTCGGGATTTTGAGGAAGATATGCTGTCTTCAGATTGTTCTGCCGGATAACCTGTCCGTCATCCGGATTCTCCAGACCTGCCGTCATTTTCAGCAGTGTGGATTTCCCTGTACCGTTGATGCCTACAATCCCTATCTTATCCCCTTCATGTATTCCAATCGAAGCATCCTCGAAAACAGTTTTCTCACCATAAATTTTATGAATATGCTCAATATTAATAATATTCACAGTCCATTCCTCCTGCGGCTATACCTGCTCTTTCTTTGACGGAATCACAAAGATAAACAGCAGGGAACTGATCAGCAGCATATATGGGTAGAGCAGGTTCGGGATGATATCAAAAGCAGAAACTTCAAATCCCAGCTCTGCTGCTGCTGAGATTGCCACCAGCATCTGTGCTCCATAAGGAATAACTCCCTGAGAAATACAGGAAAACGTATCCAGGATGGACGCCGTCTTCTGCGGTGAAATATCATACTCCTCCGCCATTTCCTTTGCAATCGGATTTGCCATCACAATTGCCACCGTATTGTTCGCCGTAGCAATATCCATAGCGCCTACCAACAGCCCAATACCAAGCTGTCCGCCCTTTTTCCCTTTAAAAATCTGTTTAATAAACGCCAGTAATGCCGCGAAGCCGCCATACTCATGAATCAGAGCGCAGATTGCAGAAACAAGGATTGCCACCATCGTTGTCTCAAACATCCCGGATGCCCCGGACCCCATATTTCCCAGCAATTCCGTTGCCTGTGTCGCCCCGGTCACAAGCATGATAAACGAACCGGAGACAATACCAATCAACAGCACTACAAACACATTAATCCCAACAATCCCTCCGATCAAAACAAGAACATAAGGTATGATCTGGATCAGATTATAATCTTTGACGATCCCCTCGCCCACTTCCGCATTCCATGTCTTCAGGAAAAAGATAACCAGTGTCACCAACGCAGCAGGAAGGGCAATTCCGAAGTTCTGCCTGAACTTGTCCTTCATCTGGCATCCCTGTCCGTTACATGCGGCAATGGTGGTATCAGAGATAAACGACAGATTGTCCCCAAACATTGCCCCGCTCATGACAGCCCCAATGCAGAGAGCAGTCCCAAAACCGGAACCGCTTGCCACAGATACCGCAATGGGCGTGATCAATGTAATCGTCCCAACCGACGTCCCCATTGCAATGGATACAAAACAGCTTACGACAAACAACACCAGAACAGAAAAACGCGCCGGTATGATGGAAAGCAGGAAATAAGCGACGCTCTCCGCACTGCTCCGTCCGACAACACCAACAAAAATACCGGCTGTCAGAAAAATCAGTATCATCGTCATAATGTTTTTATCGCCCACGCCTTTTGCCATAACTTCCAGCTTGTCATCAAATTTCAGCCCCGGATTCTGAATACATGCAACCAAAAGAGCTGCCAGGAACGACACCACAATCGGGATGTTATAAAATCCCATCGGAATTTTTAAAACATACTCAAATAAAATCCCAAGTCCAAGATACAGTACCAGAAAAACACCAATCGGCAGCAACGCTTTACCATTTTTTTCTTTCATCATCATTCCTCCCTGATTCCAAGTGTAGAGAAGTCCCGTATTTTTCCATACATTTCCCCTACACGATTATATATTAGTATGATTGTACCATTAAATGCAAAAATACTCTACATAAAAATGTAAAGTATTTTTGCATGAGACGTATTTATTGCAGTTCACGGCCTAACCGGCCGTGAACTGCGCATACATTTCCAGGATTACGATTCACATAACATATCAACTGCCGGTTTTAAAGATTATGACAGGCCACAAGATGGCTGCCCCCCTGGTCCACAAGAGGCGGAGCCTGTGTTTTGCACAAATCCGTAGCATACTGGCACCGCGGATGGAACGGACATCCGGAAGGCGCATGGATAGGACTCGGAACTTCCCCTTCCAATACAATACGGCTTCTCTTCTGCTCCGTATAATAGTCCGTAATAGGAACGGCGGAGAGCAGCGCTTTTGTGTAGGGATGCATCGGTTTCGCATAAAGTTCCCCGGCATCCATCATTTCCACAATATGTCCCAGGTACATGACAGCAATCGTATCTGCAATATGCCGTACAACAGCCAGATCGTGGGCAATAAACAGATAGGTGAGTCCCAGTTTCTCCTGAAGGCTTTCAAACAGGTTAATAATCTGTGCCTGAATGGAAACATCCAGGGCCGACACCGGCTCGTCACATACAATCAGCTTTGGATCACAGGCCAGTGCTCTGGCAATGCCAAGGCGCTGACGCTGTCCGCCGCTCATTTCATGGGGATAACGGCCCGCCATAGATGAATCCAGTTCCACCAGCGTTAAAAGTTCATTGATGCGCTCTTTCACATCTGTATCCGGCCGTTTCCTGCCGTCAGCCAAAACTGCTTCCCGGATGATTGAACCTACGGACTGCCTTGGATCCAGAGAACCATACGGGTCCTGGAAAATCAGTTGGATGCTTCTCCTATATGGCTTCAGCTGATTCTCAGATAATTTCGAAATATCGGTTCCCTCATAAAATATTTTTCCTTCCGTGGGTTCATAAATCCGAAGCACACATTTCCCGGCAGTTGTTTTTCCACAGCCGGATTCCCCCACCAGTCCAAATGTTTTCCCTGACTCAATCTGGAAATCAAGGCCGTCAACAGCTTTTACAAATTTAGTGGGTTTTCCAAACCAGGTGCTTTCGGCAGGAAAGTGCATTTTCAGATTTTCTACTTTTAAGAGAATATTTTGCTCGCTCATGTTTCCTCCCTCCTGATTTCCAGATGGCAGGCAGCAAAATGGCCATGCCCGCCCATCGGACGAAGCTCCGGATGCTGAGAACTTCTGCACGTTTCATTTGCATAAGGGCAGCGCGGTGCAAATGCACAGGTGTCGTCCAGTTTCGCCAGATCCGGAGGAGCCCCCTCGATTGTCATCAAATGTTCGTGTTCGTCCGCATCCAGCTTTGGCACCGCATTGAGCAGACCTATCGTATAAGGATGGCAGGGTTTTGTCATCAGTTCCTCTGTGGTGCCGGATTCAATGATCCGCCCCGCATACATTACATAAATACGGTCAGCATAACGTGTCACCAGTCCCAGATTATGGGTTACCACAATCAGGGAAGTCTTCATTTTATCTACCACATCCAAAAGAAGCTCCATCACTTGCGCCTGCGTCGTCACATCCAACGCCGTCGTCGGCTCATCCGCCACGATTAGTCTGGAATTGCAGGCTACCGCAACAGCAATCATCACACGCTGCCGCATCCCGCCGCTCATCTCAAATGGATAATTCTTCATGCGAGCCTCCGGCTCCGGAATCCCCACACTTGCCAGTGCATCAATTCCCATCTGCCAGGCATCTTTTTTGCTGACCTTTTTATGGGTCCGAATCACTTCTGTCAACTGTTTCCCTACCGTAATAACAGGATTCAGGCTGGTCATAGGTTCCTGGAAAATCATCGATATTTTTTCTCCCCGCACGGCACGCATCTCTTTGGAACCGGGCCTGAATTTCAGGATATCCTGTCCCTCCAGAATCGCCTCGCCCCCAAGAATCTTTCCGGGAGGAGACTGAATCAGCTGCATGACAGACATCTGGGTTACAGATTTTCCGCACCCGCTTTCCCCTACCACCGCAACAATCTCCTGTTCGTCTACATAATAAGATACATCATTGACCGCCTTTACTTCTCCCGAATCTGTAAAAAAAGAAGTTTTCAGGTGATTCACTTCTAACAAATGCTTTTTCTCAGCCATATTACAGTTTCCCCCTTAATCTGGGATCCAGTGCGTCCCGCAGGCCGTCCCCCACCACGTTGAAAGCAACGACTACCAGGATAATACAGACTCCCGGCAGGATGGACAAAAGCGGCGCAGTGGTCAAATAAGAATATCCGTCAGATACCATGGCCCCCCAAGTAGCAGTCGGCGGTGCAATCCCAACTCCCAGATAACTCATGGTGGCCTCCAGCATGATACCCTGTCCCAGATTCATCGTAAATAATACGATCAGGGACGGAAAACAGTTGGGAAGCAGGTGTTTCAGCAAAATCGTAAAATTTTTCAGCCCGATCAGCTTTCCGGCAGTCACATAATCACTTTCTTTGATAGACAGAACCTGTCCGTTGACCATACGGATATAAGTCGGAACCAGACTGACGCCGATGGAGATTACGATACTTAAAACTCCTCCGCCCAGAGCCGATGCCAATACCAGTGTAAAGATCAGGGCCGGGATTGCCAGAATGGCATCCGTCAGCCTCATAATGACCTGATTCAAAACACCGCCGAAATAGCCGGCAACCAAACCCAGAAGAATCCCGATCACAGCGCTTAACGCCCCTGCAAGAATGCTGGTATACAAAGAAATCCTGGCCCCAAACAAAATCCTGCTCAAAACATCACGCCCCAGATAGTCCGTGCCAAGCAGATGCTCCGGTGATATCCCTTTCACAATATTTCTCAGGTCATTCACATTCGGGTCGCCGGGAGCCAGCAACGGAGCAAATACCGCCACAAAAATCAAAAGAACCACAACAGCAAAACAGATTCCAGATAAAATGCCGCGGTTGAAAAAAACCTTTATTTTTCTTTTCATGACATTTACCTCCAGGATTTTCTAACACGGGGATCCACCACACCGTACAGCAGATCTACAATCAGGTTACAACCCACCGTCACCAGGGAAATGACCAGTACACAGGCCTGGATGATAAAATAATCCCTCTCTGTGATGGCGCGTATCAAAAGGGCGCCGATACCCGGAATATTGAAAATACGTTCGATCACTACGGAACCGCCCACAATGATGCGGACCTGCAGCCCGATGATCGTAATGACCGGAATCAATGCATTTTTCAAAGCATGCCGGAAGATTACGCTTCCTTCGGAAATTCCGTTGGCCCGGGCCGTGCGTACATAGTCCTGGTTAATGACTTCCAGCATATTGGAACGGGTCTGCCTGGTAATCGTGGCAATAAAGCCAAAGGACAAACATAAAACCGGCAGAAACGCCATATAAACATATTCTCCAAAATCGTCGGTGGGCGCCGTATATCCCTGTATGGGAAGAACATGTAACTTTAAACCAAACAGGAAGATACATAAAATGGCGATCCAGAACTGCGGAACACCAATGCCGATATTCGCAATGGTCGTGATCAGCTGGTCAATCCATGTCCCGCGCTTTACGGCAGTCACCACGCCAAACAGAATGCCGAAAATGGCGGATATCAATACGACAGGTATTCCGATTGCCATGGTAACGGGTAATTTTGTCTTGATCAATGTAGTAACATCCTCGCCGTAGAGAAGAGATTTTCCAAAATCACCATGCATAATCCCTTCCACCCAAAGTCCATACTGCTGAAGAAGCGGTTTATCCAGATTATATTTCGCACGGTATTCCGCAATCGTTTCTTCTGATACGGATTCTCCAAGGGCAATGCGTATCGGATCCCCCGGAAGAATATGCATCAGTGAGAAAGCAAATACAGAGACCAGGAAAATAATCAAAATGGACATCGCCAATCTTTTTATAATGTATTTTCCCATAATCTATACTCCTTTTAATAGCCTCTTGTGTCTCTCCTAACCCCATAGCCATCCCATGTCTCATAAGGCGCCGGAGGTTCGGGCAGAAATTTATTGATTTCGTCCGGCTTGTAATAATCCACAAAACAATCCGACGGCCTTACCAGTTCTTCTGCCTTGCACGCCTCATCCAGAAGCGGATATTCACACTCTTTCAGATAACTTCTGTTCTGCGTGAGCCACCCATAACAGGTATCACCTTCCACGACTACAATCCATTGCAGATGCCAGAATTTCCAGCCTTTCTCCGTCATGGTCAGTTCCACATAATAGCGCCCCATGTCCCAGGCTTCGGATTCTGCCTGCGGCAGACATTTAAATCCAGGTGAGAGCATGCTTGCCCTGGCTGTTTTGCCGTCTCCGGCAATCTCTACGGTAAGGGCTGCCGCTCCGTGCTGCACCATAGCGCCGCCCATGCGGCCAATTTCTACCCTCTGGTCATAAAAATCCATAATTTCCTTTTTTCCCTGATATTTACCCCGCCCCAGTTCCAGAGACACCTCCGGGTCCTCCATTGCAAAACAGGAAGCAATGCCTTTCACATCGCCGTTTTCCAGGCAGAACAAATAGCGGTTGAGCAAATTACGAATCTCCGTCAGGCTCAGGGCATGGTTGATTTTTTCTTCCAGTGCATCCAGATGTCTGATACTGTCTTTTTCTGTCATAGCAGATTCCTCCTTTACTGCTTCCTGGTAATATCCATAGAGGTTTTACCGTTCCAGGTATCATATGCCTTCGGAGGCTCCGGCATCAGATAATTCACTCTTTCAGGGTCATAGTGCTTCGGCCATTCATAATCCGCCGGATAACTTCCAGGCGCACCTTTCGGCATATCTGCATAAACATCAGCTAATTCCGGATGTACCAGTTCTTTGTCATGGGCTGTCTGCTCCTTCAGCCAGCCAACCGTCATCGGCGTCTCAAAGGTACGGAAATACTGTACATACCACAGCTTCCACCCGCCGTCTTCCTTAATCAGGTCCACATGGTATTTTCCATAAATCCAGTTCTGGACCAACGCCTTTGCCGCGGCATCCAGGCCTGATGCCAGGCAGGTCAGTTTGGCTGTTTTTCCATCCTTTGCAATCTCAACCACCGGAGTATCTACATAGTGATAAATCATGATGCCCGGTTTTTTCGCAAGCTTCGGCATAAAGCCAAAATATTCTCTGATTTTATCATATCCTTCAAAAATACCCTCCTCGGCAATTTCCAGAGAGACATCTGCCCGTGTGGAGAATTGCTCCATTGTTCCGTTTATATGAAGCTCCCCATAGTAATGTATATAGCGGTAAAACCGGGTCAATATGGCATCCGTATCCGACAAACCTTCTGCAAAAAGTTCCAATTGTTCTAAATCCTTTTCCAATGCTTCCATACTGATATCCTCCCTTAATATTTCTCTCTGTCCCAGAAATGCTGTAAAATACGGGTTCTCTTTAATGCCGTAATACCGTCATATGTTTCATAGGGATCCGGTGCCTCCGGGATATAATCATAGGGTGTCTTCGGGTTAAAGATTACAGGCCAGTACGTACTTGGCTTATTTGCTCTTGATGTAAATACATCCGCAAGTTCCGGATGCTTCCACTCCTCATTGTTCGTAGTCTGCGAATACATAAAGCCTTTCTTTACTTCCGAATCATATACAATAAACCAATGTAGATGCCAGATTTTCCATGTACCGTCATCTTCCTTGATAAAGTCTACATAATAACGTCCCGCCAGATATGTCTGGAGCTTTGCGGCAGCAACTCCCTTTATTCCTCTGGCAAAGCATACCAGCTTGGCTGTTTTTCCGTCACCGGCAAGTTCGATTACCGGACAGACACAATGCTGCTCCACCAGGATTCCTGGTTTTTTGGAGAGTCTCCGGAAACAATCGAAATAACTTTCCACCGCTTCTTTTCCCTCATACACCTCAGAATAACCTTCTTCTATCGATACATCACTCTGATTCAGTGCCAGAGTGGATAAGATTCCCTCCACATGCTGCAGGTTGTAATACTGCAGGTATGTGTCAAACACTTTTTCAACTGTCTGGATATCTGATACTCTCTGTGCTCTTCTCTTTAAATCCTCATATCTTGCACGAAGCTGTTCTTCCCTTTCCATATTCATTTTCTCCTTCTATGATTTGTAACTGACTGCAGCGCAAGTGACCACCTGCATGCCAAAAAGCCTTTCGAAAAAATACCCTGCATTTGCCTCCAACCTTAATATCCCCGTGTCCTTGCCATGTCATCGGCTTCTTCCCATGTATCATAAGGCTTTGGCGGCTCCGGATAAACATACATGTGCCCGTCCTGACGGTAATTGTCCTCATACGGACAAGGCTCCGGCGCGACTGTGATATTTCCGTTGTGGATACTGTCCAATTCGTCAAACATACATTCTTTCCAGTAACTTCTGTTCTGATACAGCCATCCATAGGCTGCATCCGCCTCTACAAAAATAAACCAGTGCCAGTGCCAGATTTTCCATACACCGTCAACCTTCACCAGGTCATGGTAATACTTTCCTTCCGACCAGACCTGTGAATGCCCCAGTGCCAGACATTTGTAGCCCGGCGAAAACTCTGCCACCTTTGCCGTTTTGCCGTCTCCGGCAATCTCGATCACTTTCGCCACAGATTCATGCTCTACCAACGCACCCGGCATACGTGCAAGCGCGGGACGCTGGTCGAAAAACTCCAGATTCGGCCTGGATCCTACCATACGTCCGCCCATACCCGCATCTGACCAGACGCGGGGTGCGTCCCAGTTGACCGTATCCGTAATGCCGTTGCAGTCCGCTCCCTGAAAATAAGAAAGGTATTTATTAATCTCTTTGGTGATGGCGATCACGTCTTCTGCATGGGTAATCTTTTTTTCCAGTGTATCCAGACGCTTTTCCATCTCATCTAAATTCATCCCTGTCCCTCCTGTATCTGCAACCAATCCTCTTTGCAGATTGATTGCCTGCTTACCTAATATCCTCTTGTAAACTTTGTATCTGCCGGTCCGTCCCATGCAGCATAGGGTTCCGGCGGTTCCGGAAACATATAAAGATATCCGTCCGCCCGGTAGTTGTCCCCGGGTCTGGTAGGTGCCGGCGGAACCGTGATATTCCCGTTGTGGATGCTGTCCAGTTCCTCAAACATGCATTCTTTCCAATAACTCCTGTTCTGATACAGCCATCCGTACGCTGCATCTGCTTCACACACTACATACCAGTGTCCATGCCAGATCTTCCATTTCCCGTCCACACATTTTAAGTCTTTGTAGTACTTCCCCATGGACCATACCTGTGACTGCCCCAGTGCGAGACATTTATAGCCCGGACAGAAATCAATCACCTTTGCCGTCTGAAGGTCATCGGCAATCTCAATAATCTGGGACACAGATTCATGTTCCACCAGTGCACCCGGCATGCGCGCCAGCGCAGGGCGTTGGTCAAAAAATTCCAAATTTGCCCTTGGCCCTGCCAGCGCCCCGCCCATGCCAGCGTCTATCCACATTTCATCCTCCGGCCTTAAGTCCAGATTTTTTGTGATCCCGTTACAATCCGCACCCTGGAAATACAATTCGTATGTGTTGAGAAGCTTCCTGCATTCTATCATAGCCTCTGTACGGGCAATTTTCTTTTCCAGTACATCCAGCCTTTTTTCCATCGCTTCTGATTCCATCTAAAACCTCCGGGTTATTTGTAACCACTTGCAGCGCAAGTGTCCGGCTTCTTACCCGCCGCCTGCATTCCTGGCTGATATACGCGGTTTCTTATTTTTCCAGCCATGCTTTATGCAGTGTACCTGCGGAATATTCCGCATCATTGACTCCGTCGTCATGAAGCTTTCCACTCTTGATGATCGGCTGATATACGGTAACAACCGGATTCAAATCGCAGATATCATCAATCAGGACAGTCTGGGCATTGCGGATTGCTTCCTGTGCTTCCTCAGGCGTCTTTGCGCCTACCGCCTCTACGATTGCAGAGTCCAGTTCATCCGTACGCAGCAGAGAGTCCAGACCAAGGACGATGCCGCTTAATCCCTGACGGAACATAGAAGACATCTGGTTGGTCACATCGATAGGCAGAGAAGATGTATGGAAAAACATTCCGGTACTCCATTTCGGCAGATTCTGTGAGAAATCGCCTGTATCCTGCACGTCTACTTCCATCTCAATGCCGATTTCCGCAAGCATTGCCTGAATTGCTGTTACACAGTTTACCTGCATGATGTCATTGCGGACAATACAGGTTGTCTTGAAGCCATTTTCATAGCCTGCTTCTTTCAAAAGCGCTTTTGCTTTCTCCACATCATAGTCATAACCTTTGGTTTCCGTATTGTAAAATACAGACCCTTCCGGCGCAAACTGATTGGTCACAGCCGCATAGCCGCTGTAAATACTGTCAACCAACGCTTCTTTATCAATTGCATAAGAAACTGCCTGACGCACTTTTACGTCATAGAAAGGATTGTTCTCTTCATCCAGACAGTTAAAGCAGAGCAATGCAATCTGGGAAGGCACACCCAAAGCAGCCGTACATCCGGAAGCCTTCAGCTCGTCTACCAGTTTATAATCTGTACAGTACATCATCTGTGCGTCATCATTCTGCATTGCCGCCTGTGCTACCAGGGAATCTGAATATATCTTCACTGTCACGGTATCCAGATAGGGCTCACCCTGCCAGTAATCATCAAATCTGGTAAATACTTTTTCCGTATCCCGGCTCATGCTCTCAAAAGCAAACGGACCTGTGCCGACCGGTTTGGCCTCGCAGCCTTCCTCACCGCCTTCTTCATAAGCCTTCTGTGAAGTCATGATACCGCATTCCCGTGCCAGGGAGTAAGGAATAGTTGCATCCCACTGAGACAGTTTGATTTCAAACGTATAATCTCCGGTCGCTTCTATGGAATCGATATTGCTGAAAAATGCGCCGCTCTTAATCCCTTTTTCTTTATATACATTTAGGCACCATGCGGCGGCCTCACCGGTCAGTTCCGTACCGTCATGGAACTTGATTCCATCATTCAGGGTGATGGTATACTTCAGCTCCTCCTGATCTGCATCATAAGATTTTGCCAGCCATGGACCCACATTTCCGGTATCATCCACACGGAACAGTGTTTCATACACCGTGTTCATGTACTGGAACTTGTCATTGTAGGACTGCAGGTTATACCATACAGTATGGGTAACCTCGGCAGTATCAATGATGACAAGATCACCGCCCTTCTGCGGTCCGCCAGTAGAAGCTTCCTCAGAATCGTCCTTTTCCTGTGCTTCCTCTTCTGCCTTGCTGCCGGAAGTTCCGTCTGTTTGGTTTGTGTCATTTCCGCATGCACACAGCCCCAGAGACAATGTCAACGCCAATAGAAAACTTAATACACGTTTCTTCATAGTTTTTTCCTCCTCTATTTGTAATCACCTGCCGCGCAAGTGACTGCCTGATAAATTATTTCATATGAGTCTCCATATGGCAGAAGAAATCAGATTTTTGTCCTGATATCGTATCTTCCGGCCGTTTTTCCCAATTCATCTCGATATCCTGCCAGTAGTTGTCCTGTAAACCAAACAATTCACATGGACATACAAAATGCGGTTCAGGAGTCAGGGTCTTATTAAAATAGGTGTTGTTGCGGTCTTTAAAAATGTGATGTCCGTAGTCCAGCATCCCCTCCAATGCAGCATACATCAGATAATGGATTCCCACAAATTTGAATCCCAGAGGTGTCAGGTCATCAATATCCACATCACTCTTCCCGTCTTTGGAGCCTAAGTCCGGATACATCTTCCATCCTGGAACCCGCCGGGATATCTCACGGCACAGCTCCATCTTTTTATCTGCCGGAGCTTTGTTTAACTCCACCAGAAGGGTCATCTCTGCTCCTGCTTCCATATAGGCATTGCAGCGCGCGCAGGCCTCTTCCAGATTTTTATACGGATCCAGGTCGCACCGGGCGATCAACATACAGTCCGTATCCTTCAAAGCAGCATAGGCAGCCGTAAAACGCTTGACTGCGTCCTCCTTGGAAATCAATTTTCCCTCTGCGTCCAGATCTGTGATCAGTATACCGGATGCGCCCGCGCGTGCCATGCGCACGCAGGCATGATAGGTATTTATAGGTTTTCCAAACCCGTCATCCGCATCGATGACCAGAGGCAGAGGTGAAAATGCTGCAATCCTCTCCGTAGCGCCGACCACGTCATCCAGGGTGATCAAACCCATGTCCGGGTTACCCATGATACTGCAGGAAAATTCTGCACTGCTTAACAGTATTGCCTGGAATCCGCACAATTCCACACATTTAGCAGAAGAGCAGTCAAAAATTTCCGGGCACATCACAATCTCCTCTGATTCTTTAAGCAGCTGCCTCAATGATTTTTTACATGCCATATCTAAAACCTCCTTTAGTTAAAATTTATCCGTATCTCTTACGAAAAACGGCGTAATCCTTTTTGCAAGTGCATCCTCCGGGTCCGCCACATACCGGCTCTCCAGTTCCGCCCAATATCCGTCGCGCAGATAGAAGGTCATCGGTGAAAAGCATTTAAATCCGGTGTAATCATAATGACTGTCCACATACACGTTATTGCGTGATTCCATCACGTGTTTCCCTGTGTCAAGCATTGCAAGCATTGCGGCATGCATAGAATAATGGACTCCTACGAATTTATATCTGTATTTCGCAATTTCATCCAGATCCACGTCGCTTTGACCGCCATGAGACATCAGATCCGGATACCAGTGCCAGCCAGGAATTTCTTCCGAAAGCTGCTTTGCCAGAGGGAAACGGCGCTCGGCCGGAGCACTGTTTAAGCCCAACACACAGATACAATCCGCTCCTGCCTCCACATAACGGTTACAGCGGTCAACCACTTCCTCCGGATGTTCCATCGGGTTTACATCACATCGGGCAATCAAAACAGCGCCCGCATCGGCTTCCTCTAACCCGTCTTTTGCCGCCTTGAACCTAAGGACCGCTTCCTCCATCGGCAGTACGCCCGCTTTAGACTGGGCCGCCGCATCCGTAATAAGCACGCCTGCCGCACCCGCTTTAGCAAGACGCCTGCAGGCATACCAGGTATTCAAAGCCCTGCCAAACCCAAAACCATCATCTGCATCTATCAGAAGAGGCATGCTTACTGCATTGGTGATCCGGTCTGTGATCCAGACAAACTCATCCAGAGACAAAAGCTGCAGATCCGGCACTCCGGTCATGGCGCATGCAAAATCCCCGCTGCTCAGCATAATACATTCAAAGCCATTAATCTCAGCTGCCCGCGCGGACGCACAGTCATGAAGTTCCGGGACAATGATAATCTCCTCTTTTGCCATTAGTTCTTTCAAGTTAATTTTGTTTCGTTTCATAGAGCACCTCCTTTTTTGCAACCTTATTGAAATTCTTTCATTCCCTCTATGGCATATGCTCTGACCGGACAGGAATCCAGTCCCATAATCGGAAGCGGAGAGTATGACATAAAAAACACTTCGCTTTGTAATTGTTCCAGATTTTTCAGCACTTCCAGAAATACAATATTTTCCGCCATACAAATATCATGAAACGGCTTCACATCTTCATTGCAGTTCTCAATCGACACTCCGTCGCCGAATCCGACACATTTTATCTTGTGCTCGACCATCCACCTGGCTGTTTCCCCATTCACAAAAAGTCTTTTATCCTTCTCGGTATTCGTATCCGGTGTGAACGGAGGCAGCTTATAGGGGGAGTCCAGGATTAAAATATCTCTTTCTTTCACCTTTCCCGCACATGCCTTGTCCAAAAGTTCCGCTGTAATATGGCTGTTCGGCTCTGCTTCCAGCGTCAGGTAAACAGCGCGGCCCATAAAACAGTCCAAAGGAAGTTCCGCTGCCGACGGCCAGTTGTCGTCATGATGGTATGGACACTCCACATGAGTCCCCAGATGGCTGGTCAGATCCATGATCGTATGAAAATCCGGAATCGGCCCTCCGGTGTTAAAACGGAACAAATGGCATCTCCTTGTTTCTGCCGCCGGGTCCAGCGGTTTTGTCAGGTCAACAATCCTCAAATCGCCCAATTCAAATACACACATTGTTTTTCCCCTTTCTATTATGATTTCCCAAACCGGGTAAACCGGAACTGGATTTTTATTGTTTTAGCCGGAAATGTTCATCAGTTCCTTCAGACCCGTGAACTGCCCTGGGATTCGTACATGACCGCCCGGTCTTCCATTGCATGTATCAGGCTGACTACAAATTCATGGGCCGGAACCGGGACTTTAAGACGTTTTGCTTCTGCCAGGACAGTTCCGTTTATCGTATCAACCTCCGTACGGACTCCGTTATGTATATCTGCATAAATGGATGTATAACCATTATTCGCATTCTCGACCAGCCTGCGCACATCCTTGATCACTTCTGCTTCATCAAATTCCAGGCCGTCTGCACCTGCAACCGCCACCGCTTCCCGAAGAAGCTGCTCTACCAGATGCCATGCATGTCTGCTTTCTTTCAGAAAATCCAGATTGGTCTGAAGGACCCCTGTCATCACACTGGCCGATGCATTGATAAAAAGCTTGCTCCAGATAGATCTTTTCACGCTGTCTGAAACCTCTGTTTCAAATCCGCACCTTGAAAAATTATCTGCAATATCCTGGATTTCCCCGCCTGCGCCTTCCAGAAGTCCGATGCTGCTGCTCCCGCCTCCTCCATGGTTAACATATCCCACGTCTATGATAGAACTATTATGCTTTGTAGTACCAATGATCACATGGCTTTTGTCTACAAATTTTAAAATTGTCTGTTCATGGCCTGCACCGTTCTGCAGAGTCATCACATATGTATGCGGTCCGATTAAATGCCTATTTTCTTCCAGAGCGCCTGCTGAGTACATCGCTTTCACAAAAACAATCACCAGATCCATTTCGCCCAACTCTTTTGTATTAGATAACGCAGATGGATAAAATACATTTTCTCCATCCGGTTCCTGTATCCTGATGCCGTCCCGATTGATCTTATCTACTTTTTTCTGGTCAATTTCCACCAACCAGACATCATTATGACGGGACAAGTAACCCCCAAACAGAGAACCCATGGCCCCAGCGCCGAGTATCGTAATTTTCATCACACTCTCTCCTTTTAAAATCGATTGCAATTTTGGTATCGATTGCAATTTCATATTATCATTTTTCACGCTCAGAGTCAATGGTTTTTTATGTAAATTTATTTATTAAATATCTATTATCAATATTTTTTTATGCAAAATGTATATCTTTTCCAATTTGCAATCCATTTCATATTGAAATCAGTATCAATATGTTAAAAATCGATTGCAACCACATAAAGAGACCAGATAACACCTCTGTCACCGAGGGTTTCTTCTGTATACTATTGTAAAACGAAAAAAGACAGGCAATACAGGAAACCTGTACCGTCTGTCTTCTCCGGCTGTGATACTCCATATTCTTATTTGTTTCTCAATGGTTATGTAGTTTCTCTTTCCACAATGGTTGAAAATACCATAACCTTTTTTGTCACTTTCCCGCCGCCCAATAAATCAACCAGAAAACGTGCTGCCATCACACTTAATTCCAACAGTTTATTATCCAACGAAGTAATCTTCGGTGTACTGAACTCTGCATAAATAGAATTATCAATCCCTGTATACGCTATCTGGTCAGGTACGGCATATCCCATATCCAGAAGCGCCCTTCCGCCTCCTGACGCTAAAAGATCTACGCTATATATGATTCCGTCAATCTCCGGATGTTCCTCCATCAGCTGTTTTGTTACTTTGTAAGCCCCTTCCAGCGTCGTGTCCGTATCATAGACCACCGTGGGCTGCTCCACTCCCAATTTTCTTAATTCTTCCTCGAATCCCTCTATTTTCAACAGATTACTGGGTGTATAACAATTATTAATAAAGGCCAGATGTGTATGCCCTTTTGAAAACAACAGATTTACCAGACCGGATACTCCCGCACGTTCATCTGCCAGAACACCATATACATTAGGAAGCTCCAAATATCCATTGACAATCACGACCGGGATGTCCGGCATAAACAGAGTAATCGCCTCCTCCACCTCTTTTGTCTGGAATGTCGAACCAATCATCACAGCCCCTTCCACACGGCGTTGACTCAGCACCTGTATATACTCTGTCTTTTCTTTGGATTCCGATCCCGTATTAAAGATAATACAACAATATCCCAGCTCCGCAAATGCTTTTTCTACCGTATAAGCCCCGTCCGTGTAATGAACATTTCGGATATCGGCAACCAGTATCCCTATCATATGGTTGCTTTGCTTGATCAGCCCTCTTGCGGTTTCATTGGGAGAATAATGATATTTTTTCAAAAGCTTCTCTATCTTTGCCTTGGTAGAAGGATGCACACCCGGCTTGTTGTTCACTACTCTGGATACTGTACTGGCCGACACACCGGCTTCTTTTGCAATATCATAAATTGTCATATTCTTTTTCCTCCACTGTTTCTATTTCTAATTATTCACAGTTTTCATCCCATTGTCAACTAAAATCCAATCCAATTCTGACATTTTTCCCCGGACTTATTCCTATTTCTAACATCAATATGCAAAGATATATGTCTTGTCATATGTAAATCAATATGCTATAATAGGTCGAATTTTACATTTGGAGGAAATGGGAAATGACAGTAATCGAAGAAATAAATGCCTTGAAAAAAAAGAAGGACGCCGTGATCCTTGCCCATTATTATGCAATGCCGGAAATACAGGAGATTGCAGACTATGTGGGTGATTCCTTTTATCTGAGCAGGATTGCCGTAGGACTGGCAAACCAGACTATCGTATTTTGCGGGGTATCTTTTATGGGCGAAAGCGCCAAAATACTGAATCCCGAAAAAACAGTACTGATGCCGGATTTGAGTGCCGACTGCCCCATGGCTCATATGGCAGATGTCGAAACAATCCGGCAAATGCGGGAACAGTACGAAGATTTAGCAGTCGTATGTTATATCAATTCCACAGCAGAATTGAAGCAGCATTCCGATGTTTGCGTAACTTCGGCAAATGCCGTCACGATTGTAAAAGCGCTTCCGAACCGGAATATTTTCTTTATCCCGGACAAAAACCTTGCCCGCTATGTTGCGGAACAGGTTCCGGAAAAACATTTCATATTCAATGACGGATATTGTCCAATCCATGAAAAAATGCAGCCCCCTGAGCTGGAAGCTGCCAAGGCCGAACACCCGGATGCACAGGTCTTATCCCATCCGGAATGTCCCCAAGCAATACTGGCACAGTCAGATTACATCGGCAGCACATCTGGTATCATTCAATATGCGGCTGAGAGTGATTGTAAAGAATTTATTGTCTGTACCGAAATCGGAGTTCAATGGAAGCTGAAAAAAGAAAACCCTGGAAAACAATTTTATTTTACAAAGACCACACCTGTATGCCAGGATATGAAGTTCAATACTCTGGAAAAAGTTCTTCATGTGTTGAAAACAGGGGAAAATGCGGTGGAAGTAGATGCCGCACTTATGGAAGCCTCAAAAAAACCATTGGAACGAATGCTGATGCTGGCAAAGTAGTGAAGGAGAAGCTATGAAAATAGAAACCGACGTGGTCATCGCAGGGACAGGTGTTGCCGGATTATTCTGTGCCCTCAGCCTGCCGCGTGATAAAAAAATTTATATGATTACAAAATCCAATCTGGAAAGCAGTGATTCCTTTCTTGCACAGGGTGGAATTTCCACACTGCGGGATGAAAATGATTACGACACCTATTTTGAAGATACCATGCGGGCCGGGCATTATGAAAACCGGAAAGAAACTGTGGAAATTATGATCCGCAGTTCGCGAGAAATCATTGACGATTTGGTAGGATATGGAGTAGAATTTGAACAGAATGAACATCAGTTTATGTACACCAGAGAAGGAGCCCATTCAAAACCGCGTATTTTATTTCATAAAGATATTACCGGAAAAGAGATTACAAGCAAACTTCTCTCCCAAGTGAAAAAACTGAAAAACGTAACCTTATGCGAATACACGGAGATGACAGATATTCTTGTGGAAAACGGAACATGCACCGGAATTTTGGCAGAACGTTTTCATAGCAAAGAGCAGAAAAACGGAGGCTCAATGGAATGCGCAGTTCCTGCAAAAGAAAAAGAGCCGGAGCTACTTGAAATCTCTGCCCGTTATACCGTATTTGCCACAGGTGGAATCGGAGGCCTGTATGAGCATTCTACGAATTTCCCACATCTAACCGGAGATGCAGTAGAAATTTCCAAAAAGCACGGCATACGTCTGGAGCATCTGGATTATGTGCAGTTCCACCCTACCACGCTGTACTCCAAAAAACCTGGAAGACGTTTTTTAATCTCCGAATCTGTGCGAGGGGAAGGTGCCGTGCTCTATAATAAAAATAAGGAACGCTTTGTCAATGAACTGCTGCCTCGAGACGTCGTAGCCGCGGCTATTCGGGAACAGATGGAAAAGGACGGGACAGATTATGTATGGCTGTCCATGGAACCGATTGATAATGAAACGATTTTCCGGCATTTCCCCAATATTTACCAGCACTGCCTTGAGGAAGGTTATGATGTGACAAAAGAATGCATTCCTGTCGTTCCGGCACAGCATTACTTTATGGGCGGTATCTGGGTCGATTCTGACAGCCAGACTTCCATGCCCCACTTGTTTGCTGCAGGAGAGACAAGCTGCAACGGTGTCCACGGAGCCAACCGGCTGGCAAGTAACTCTTTACTGGAAAGCCTGGTATTTGCCAAACGCGCGGCAGTGAAAATACAGAAAAATATGGAAATAACGTAACTGTCCAGAACGGCAGTCGCCAAATGTACATACCCGCATGTACACTTGGCTCATTACTTCGCAGGAATGAATTGCACTGGTGCACGAACAGCTATCAAATATACATACCATTTACATTTTTGAAGGGAGAATATCATGAATAAAATCACAGAAAAATTACAGATGGACCATCTCATACAGGAAGCATTAAAAGAAGACATTTCCAGTGAGGACGTGACTACAAATTCCGTCATGAAAGAAGCCGTAACCGGAGAAGTGGAGCTGATCTGTAAACAAGACGGAATCATTGCAGGACTCAACGTATTCCAAAGAGTATTTGAGCTTCTGGATGCAGACACAAAGGCAGAGTTTTTCTGCAAGGACGGTGATGCCGTGAAAGCCGGGGAACTGCTGGGGAAGGTGACCGGAGATATCCGTGTCCTCCTGTCAGGTGAGCGTGTCGCTTTAAACTACCTCCAACGGATGAGCGGAATTGCCACCTATACCCGTTCCGTTGCGGACCTGCTTGCAGGCAGCAAAACAAAGCTTCTGGACACGAGAAAAACCACACCGAATATGCGGATTTTTGAAAAATATGCAGTTCGGGCAGGCGGCGGCTACAATCATCGGTACAACCTGTCTGACGGGGTGCTTTTGAAGGACAATCATATCGGTGCCGCGGGAAGTGTCACGAAAGCGGTCCAAATGGCAAAGGAATATGCACCTTTCGTCCGTAAGATTGAAGTGGAAGTGGAAAATCTGGATATGGTAAAGGAAGCCGTGGAAGCCGGAGCCGATATCATTATGTTAGATAATATGTCTACAGAGGAAATGCAGGAGGCGATCCGCATCATTGACGGCAGGGCGGAAACCGAATGCTCCGGAAATGTGACAAAAGAGAATATCAATCGGCTGACAGCCCTTGGGGTGGATTATATTTCCAGCGGGGCATTGACACATTCCGCACCAATACTTGACATTTCCATGAAAAACCTGCATGCTATATAGATAGGAAGTTTCTAATACTATTTATGCAAGAAAGGAAAAGAAGATATGATGACTGGAACAGAGCGGAGAGATAAGATTCTGGAAGAAATCAGGTGCAGTGATACCCCGGTCTCCGGCGGTGCACTGGCAAAAACATGTGCGGTCAGCCGCCAGGTGATCGTACAGGATATTGCCTTGATCCGGGCTGCCGGATACGATATCCTATCCACCCACCGCGGATATGTCCTGAATGCTCCGCATACTGTAAACCGGACATTCAAGGTACGGCATACGGACGAACGGATGGAAGAAGAACTGTGTTCTATCGTAGATCTGGGCGGCTGTGTGGTAAATGTCATGGTCAACCACCGGGTCTATGGCCAGATGAAAGCCGGGCTTGGAATCCACTCACGAAGAAATGTGATGGAATTTCTGCAGGATATCCAAAACGGAAAATCCAGCCCTTTAAAAAATATCACCTCCGATTATCATTATCATACGGTGGAGGCAGACAGTGAGAATACTTTAGATATCATTGAAAAAATGCTGCGTGAAAAAGGATTTCTGATTGAATGATGCGGGTTGGTGGCTCATAGAGCCTTCAACCGTACAGGTGGATTTTTTTCATAAGCGTAGTACGACTTATATTTGCCATACTACGCTTACCTAAGCAAATCTCTATAGTTTATCCAACACATCTCCATATTCTCGTTCAATCCCAGATTTCAATTCCACAAATTCCGGAATAAACTCTTTTATAATTCTATCGGTCAATTTTATTGCTGCTTCTCCATCATAAATATGAGCAGTATTGTTCCTTTCCTTTAACATCCGAAGCCATATCTCCTCATCCATAAAATCAAAGCATTGATATGCCACCTTGATAATTTCACGCGGCGCCCCCGTCTGCCCGGCAGAAACACCGACATAGAGCAGCAGTTCTTTTAACACTTTCCATCCCAATTCAAACTGTATAGAAAACTTATCAATAATCCCGCTTACAATAAACTCATTGCTCCGGTCCTGCTCCGGTGATTTTTGCAGCACAGCCAGATGGCTGACAAAATTATCAAATTTTTTCATAAAGAACCACTCCATCTCTTTCAATGTCTGACTTTAAATCCTCAGAAACAGCTTCATTCATATCAATCAAATCTATTTTCAGCAGAGTCCATACTTCCTCCTGCATTGCAAAGGTAAGCCCGGTAAAATCTCGACATCCATACACAGCCAGATCCAAATCACTTTTTTTCTGATGTGTACCTCTTGCTCTGGAACCAAATAATATAACTTTAGCAGCATCATATTTTTCAGCTTCCGCACAGATTTCCTGAAAAACCCTTTGAGAAATCCCTGTATTTTCAAGGCTTTTCTTATCCAGAGTAACCGCCATCCCTTCTCCCTGCATGAATAACTCCTCCCCTGACATTTTCTCCAAACTAATACACTCGCATCATGATAAATATTCCTCGGATCACATTTACCGTTTTACTCCCAACCGTATCACATTCCAGGAAGCCTTATAAAGCATGCTCTCCAACATACTGCCCTCTATTTTCGACTGCTCCGCCACCTGCGGAATCACCCGTTCCATCCCCGGTCCATTTACCGCTTTTAAGTCCTGATTCGCCAGTACAATATGCTCTAATACCTGATATCCCGGCATCCCCCGCATATCTGTGGCCATTCTCACATCCTCTTCCAGATTCCGGTTCACAGCAAAAATCGTAATCTCATCTGTCTCTTCATGATACACAACAACGCTTTCGATATCTGTCACTTCCCCATGCCGCTTCGTACCATGCTTCGGAGAACTCATCAACGGCTGCAGCACCATACCTCTTCCATATTTAGATGCATGCAGGAACGGATAAAAAATAGTCTGTCTCCATGCGCTGCCCCCATTTACCTCAGTCATAATCGGCGCAATCACATTGACCAGTTGTGCCAGACACGCAATCTTTACACGGTCTGCATGTTTCATCAATGTAATCAGCATCAACCCTGCCAAAAGCGCATCCTCAAATGTATAAATATCCTCCAACAGTGCGGGAGCAGTCTGCCACGGTTTTTTATACATGGTTTCATCATCCGCCTGTTTTGAGTGGAACCATACATTCCATTCATCAAAACTCAGATTAATATTCTTCTTCCCGCGTTTTTTTGCTTTCACATAATCACAGGTGGCAATGACTGACGAGATAAACGCATCCATATCATCCGACTTTGCAAGAAAATCATTGGAATCATTTTCCTCATTTCCATAATACTGGTGCATGGATACATAATCCACATAGTCATATGTTTCTTCCAATGTCACAGCTTCCCATTTCGGGAAAGTAGGCATTTCCAGAGAAGAACTGCCGCAGGATACTAATTCGATTGTCGGGTCAATCAGTTTCATTGCTTTTGCGGTTTCACAGGCAAGCCGGCCATACTCTTCCATCGTCTTATGCCCGATCTGCCATGGACCGTCCATCTCATTTCCCAGACACCATACTTTGATATTATGTGGTTCCTTCACTCCGTGGGAAATCCGCATATCGCTGTACTTCGTCCCGCCTGGATGATTGCAGTATTCCAGAAGATTACACGCATCTGCAATCCCCCGTGTCCCCAGATTGACCGCCATCATAATCTCAGAATCCGTCTGTTTCGTCCATTTTGCAAATTCATTGATTCCCACCTGGTTTGTCTCCAGGCTTCTCCATGCCAGTTCCAGCCTTGCCGGACGGTTCTCCCTCGGCCCCACACTGTCCTCCCAGAAGAAATTGGATACAAAATTTCCTCCCGGATACCGGATGATCGGCACACCCAGTTCTCTTACCAGTTCCACCACATCTTTTCGGAACCCATGCTCGTCCGACAGAGGATGCCCCGGCTGATACAGGCCGTCATATACCGCCCTTCCCAGATGCTCAATAAAAGAGCCGAAAATACGCTTGTCCACTGCAGAAACCTGATATGCCTTATCAATCACCATCTTTGCTTCTCTTGCCATAATGTCCTCCTTGCTATGTCATGAACGTCAGATTACCTCTATTTCCTTAATCTGATGTTCATCTCCCTGTACCAGATAGGTATGTTCACTGCCGCAGTACGGGCAGATTTTTCCATGCTCTGTCGTACTATAAGTTTCCTCACAGTCTTCACAAAACGTAATCGCAGGTATCGTCTGGATGACTAACTCACACCCGTCCATCATCTCACTCTTTGAGCATTTCCACTTCCAGCAGTCTTCCAGATAAGACGGAATAATCGTGGAAACTTCCCCAATCTGCAAGACTACCTTCCCTACTTTAGAAGCCTGATTCTCTACCGCAATCTCCTCTACTGTTTTCACGATGTGAAAGACAATTCCTAATTCATGCATTTTTCCTCTCCAAATCAATTATTTACTACTATACACCCTGCCTCCTGCAAAAACAAGTGCAAAGGTGCTCCTGAGCTATACATTTAAAAAAGGGGTTCAGCAAGTGAACCCCCATCTCTTATCTTGTGAGCACTCTCAGAATAATTTTCCACGAATACTCCTTCTTTTACTTTCTGAGACCAACCTTTTTCCTGCCGGCTTTATGCTGTTTCACTTTTTTCACTTCCGGTTTCTTTGCAAATGCACCCTTAAATGCCTTCTTTGCCGCATAAGCCCCAATCTCTTTGAACTTATCCTCCGACTTGCACATCTTGGAGCACTCCGGATGATCCCGGTGCAGCTTAATCGCATCAAATTCACACTTTGTCGTGCAGACACCGCAGCCGATACATTTGTTCTCATCCACCACAGAAGCGCCGCAGCTTAAGCATCTGCCGGCTTCCAGATGAACCTGCTCTTCCGTCAACATCTTATGTGCATCCCTGAAAGAATGCCTGTAGTCCATAGTTTCATCCATTCCGGCTTCCTGCCGCCCAATAGTGTCATATCCGTCCAACCTGATATCTTCCTTATTCAATTCATGGAAATCACGCCGGTTGCGTCCGATCGTCATGCTGGTTCCCGGATGTACATAACGGTGCAGTGATACCGCAGCATTTTTTCCTGCCTCAATGGCGTCAATCACAAAATTCGGTCCCGTATACACATCTCCGCCTACGAAAATATCCGGCTCTGCCGTCTGGTAAGTCAGAGCATCCGCCACCGGATAATTTCCCCTGTGGAACTTCACCTTCGTTCCATCCAACAGGCTGCCCCATTCAATTCCCTGGCCGATTGCAAAAATAATATGGCTGCATTCGACTGTCATCAAATCTTCTTCATCATATTTCGGTGCAAATTTTCCATGTTCATCAAACACAGAGACACATTTCTGGAAAATCACTGCCTTGACTGTGCCGTCTTCATTTTTTACGATTTCCTTTGGTCCCCATCCATTATGGATTGTAATATCCTCTTCCAGAGTTTCCCTGATTTCATCTGCAGAAGCAGGCATGGTCTCCCTGGACTCCAGACAGAACATTGCCACATCCTCACCGCCGAAACGGAATGCAGTCCTTGCACAGTCCACGGCCACATTGCCGCCTCCCACAACAACGACCTTGCCGGTCATCTTCTGTTCTTCATTTTCCACCGCATCATGCAGGAAATTCACCGCAATGTCAATCCCTTTCGCATCATGGCCCGGAATCGGCGGAATCTTGCCGCCCTGGCATCCGATTGCAATATAGAATGCCTGATATCCCTGCGCACGGAGTTCTTCTAAGGTAACGTCCTTTCCAACCTCGATACCGCACCGAATCTCTACGCCCAGCTCACGAAGTACGTCAATCTCAGCCTCAATGACATCCTTTTCCAGTTTATAGGATGGGATTCCATAAGTCATCATCCCGCCGGGACGCTCATGCTTTTCAAATACCGTCGGCTTGTAGCCTCTCTCCGCCAGATAATATGCACAGGAAAGACCTGCCGGGCCTGCACCGATAATGGCAATCTTCTGCTCCCAATGGTCCAAACGGTTCGACGCGATCACTACCGGCGGAATATATCTGGTTTCCTCATGTAAATCCTGCTCTGCGATAAATTTCTTGATATCGTCAATCGCCACTGCCTGGTCCACTGTCCCGCGGGTACATGCAATCTCACACCGCCTGTTGCAGACACGTCCGCAGATTGCCGGGAATGGATTATCCTTTTTAATCAGCGCCAACGCTTCCCTGTACTTGCCTTCTTTCGCCTTGCGGATATATCCCTGCACCGCGATATGTGCCGGACAGGCTGCCTTACAGGGAGCCGTACCGGTATCATAACAGTTGATCCGATTGTTGTCCCGGTAATCCTCATCATACTTTTCTTTGCCCCATACCAGTTTATCCGGCAGCTCGTGCTTCGGATACTTCACTTCAGAGCCGTCCTTCTTACACAGCTTCTGTCCCAGCTTCACTGCCCCTGCCGGACAGTATTCCACACATTTTCCGCAGGCAACACATTTTTCCTTCTCCACCTTCGCAGTGTAAGCGCTCCGGCTCATATTCGGCGTGTTAAATAACTGAGATGTCCTGAGAGCATAACAGATATTCACGTTGCAGTTGCAGATTCCGAAAATCTTATTCTCTCCGTCAATATTCGTAATCTGATGTACAAAACCATTATCCTCTGCCTTCCTGAAAATTTCCATTGCCTCTTCGTATGTAATATCGTGGCCTTTTCCTGTCTCACGGCAGTAATCTGCGAAATCACCAACGCCAATACACCAGTTCATCTCATCATCCCCGCAGCCTGCCCCAAGCACCTGACTGCTGGCACGGCAGGAACACTGGCCTACACCGATATGCCCCTCATACTTTTTCAGCCAGTAAGAAATATGCTCCAGGTCGATGGTTCCGTTTTCCATGGAAATCGCCTTTTCCACCGGAATGACATGCATACCGATTCCTGCACCTCCCGGCGGAACCATATGGGTAAGCCCGTCCAGAGGAATAAATGTCATACGTTCAAAAAAGCTTGCCAATGCCGGATGCTCTCTCAGACGTTTATTCCCCTCCGGCCCTTCCTCCATATTGAAAAGTTCCGCAGAACCCGGTACGAACATAGGCAGACAATATCTCCTGTCTGTCGGCCCGGGGATTGCCCCGTTATGGTCATAGTTATTTCCATAATCATATTCCAGGAGTCCGATATAACTCATCTCGTCCAATACCTTCTGAAAATGCTCTTTCTCGTGCTCCTGCACTTCGTTCATTTCCCAAAGCTCTTCAATCTTATAATGATGGCGCACTTTCATCTTCAATGCAATGTCCGCCATCTCCTCTGTCACAATCTCAGCCAGACCCCAGTACTCCGGGTCACTCACCTTCACCCCTTTCAGCTTGTGTGCCGCTACGTCCGTAATCTTTTTCCCAAGTTTCAGAATTTTTTCGCTGGGCCTCTTGTCTTTCATATGCGGCGGGATAACCGCTTTACTCATTTTCGGCATACCACGTTCTCCTTTCTTTTGTCCCAAAATGCAGTTCCTATATTCTTTCATTTTACCACAGTTCCGCTCGAAACTGTACACATTATAGTTCATAACCAGATTTTTTTGATTCTGTTACATTGTACGGTCCCATGAAGCGTAACATGATTCAGCCAACTTCATCACTATAATTTACGCTCTCTTTCTACCCGGTCATGCCATTTCTCCAGATATGGCTCCAGCGCTGCCGTCAGCTTCATATCCAGATTGAAAAAATATACCGTAAAGGAAATCACAAAGAAGAGCAGCACCGAAATTCCTGTAATCTTCACAATTTTTTTTACGACTCTTTTTACCTTTTTCATCCCACGCCTCCCTTCTTTTGATTTGTAACCAACCTGCCTTGCAGATTGATTGCCTGCTTGCCCGTCATCCGCATCTTACCAGGAAACAGCATCTTCTATCTCTTCCAGACTCGCATCAAGCGGTTCTTCCTGAAGTACGCTTCGCATATATCGGTTCACATCCTGTCTTAAGCTGCTCCTTGGCACTACCCTTGGGTCCATCAAATCATGGACCGCCCAGATGAGCTTAATCCCATGTTCTCTCGCCTGCTCTTCAAATAATCCATGCATACCATCCAGTGCTTTGCAGCTCATATGTTCCCACAGTATGACCATATCCGCATGAAACTGCTCACAGAATCCCCACAAATCATCCAGTAAAACTTTATATCCTCCGTGAGTGCGATTTCTCATGATCATGTTCTCGTACAGATGAGCCATATCGTAAATTGCCTGTTCCGGGTCATCCTCAGAAATCATTCTGGTTGATACCAGGCTCAGCATATCCACGAGTGGCAGAATCCCCCAGCAATTCTGCAGCCACGGCAGAAAATCCGTATAATACTGCGCCTGCACCCCCCAGACAATGGCACGATGCCGGTATTCCGGCACAATCATTTCTTTCTTTTTATAGGAATCCATAGCCAGCCTGGTAATCTTTTTGTCTGCCTCTAAAAATGCAGGAACTTTACCGCCAATCGCCATATAAACTGTCTCTGTATACAATGCCAGATTTGCCCCGATGACCTGCGGATATTCTGTGGCGCTCATATCCAGCCATTCCATCCGCTCTCTGGTCTCTGCGTTAAACCGTTTTGCACATTCAAAATAAGCATCCCAGTCCCATTTCTCGCCTGTACAGTCTTCTATAAATTTGATTGCATTTCGTATCTCCTGCGCAGCATATTCCTGAACGCCGTCCTCCGTATGCCGCATCGGCGCTGCCAGTTGGAAACAGGGAATCCCATGCTCTCCCTCCAGACGCCTTGAGATGACGCCATTTCCCATCAGACTGCCGTCGCAGGTGGTATTACACTGAATAGCACAGGCTCCGAATATGGGATAATCGTCCTCGATAGAGACTCCAACCTCAGCCTCCGGCATAGGGCATACATCCCCGGACAGCCCGTACTCCTGCGCCACATCGATATAGGGACACACCGCATCCTGCTGCAGCAATACGCTGACATACACAGCCGGTATCTCCCGACCTACACCGATCAGGTTTGGAAAACCGCACAGCAGATGAGACATCTCATTTTCATCCAGAATGACAAGCTTCTTGGAAAATTCCTCATCATTTCCCAGGTTCTTATCTGCCCGGAACATATTTGCCATCAGCTTCGCAATATCTTCCACGACCAGATCATACTCTGTATGAGCGATTCGAAGATGATTCCCCCGAAGCCCTGCGGTATGCCGGTCCACCATCATCGGCACTGCCAGGTAATTGAGCATCCAGCGATATCTGAAAAATGCTTTCACATGGTTCTTATTCAGCATAAACTTTCCAAGTATCCCCATGGTATGGAGCCACCTGCTGTAATCGTAGAGGGTATCCTTTACCCCTCTCCATTCCCGGCGCTTACGCACCTTCTTTCCAGGCTGGTACAAGTCCCCCAGGCGTTCGCTTCCGATTTTCTTTCCCATTAAACCGCACCTCCCTGTCTCTTTTGAATCTGCTTAATCTCGATACTCTCCACAAATGCCTGCACACGGGTTCGCAGTTGGCCGGAAGTCCCTATCGCATAGGGCCTGTCAACAGATAACACCGGATACCCGTACTTTTCTCTCAGGTCATGAGAACCCACCATGCGCTCATAAGCCCAGTAATCGCAGAATTTCATCTGCTCATAAATGATTCCGTCTGCATGATATTCTTTTGCCAGCTTGTCCACAAAATCACGGCGTCCCTCAATCTTTTCTCTGTTCATATAGCGCGCGCACTGGCTTGCATACATATAGTAGCGGCAAATCTGCGTGACCATATCCTCCGAATCATTCAGCGGAATGACCTCACGTCCCGGAATTGCTCCAAAGCAAAAACGGTCTGCCACCACCAATGCCCCCGAATCTTCAATCAGGCGGATCATATCTACATCATCAATCTCAGAGCCTACCACAACGACCTTTGCACGATAGGATTTTTTTGTATCCGGCTCTCTTGTCTTTAATTCCTCTAACGTTTCCTCCAACTTCGGGACCAGCAAATCCTTTGGACAGACATAGGAGGCCAATGTGATCATATGATATTCATAGCCCGTAATCCTGGGATTCTCCTCCTTGCGGAACTCTCCGATCCGCGTAATCAAATCGCATACTCTGTTATGGCTCTCCACGGCTTTTCTGAGAGCCTCCTCGGAAGTATCAATCCCATATACCTCATGAAGTGGTTTCAGAATCTTACTTTTGCATTCTGAAACATAGATAGCCAATCCATTGTCATCTGCTTTCATCGGAATCTCCAGATACCGGTAAAAAAATTTCTCCTTTGGTATGGTCTTTAAAAGCTCCATGTTTTCTACCGCCCGGTTGATCATAGAACATGCATCCGGCGCGATCAGGCAATCCAAAAACTGATAACCGCCTTCAATGGCCCTCTCCAAAAGCGCCCTGCTGTACTCACACAAAAAACTGGTCAGATAATAGGTCCCCATTTCCATAGAACCTGTGCGCGGCGCGCGTAAACGTACCGTAAATGCTCCCGGCAGGTCAAGCAGCACTTCCGGAACCAGGCTGCATACATTTCCTACACATATGCGCCCTTCTGCCTGCGCTTCGCGGACCAGCTCGTTATTCGCCTCGTCCAACAATTTCTCAAAGTAATACAAATGCTTTAAATCTTTCATACACGCTCCTTTTAATGAGAGTACACACTCCCAATTTTATGAGAATCTGTCCCTGTAACATGTTTCTCCTGATTCACAGTTCATCAGATTCGACATAAAGTTCCTTATTATCTATTTTCTAACACACTTTCTTTATTGTAAATTGACAGAACTCCCAAATTTGCAGTCCCATTTTTTATGGTCATGGTCAGACCAGGTTTTTATTGACATTTTTGTTTTTTTTCGGTAGAGTGTCTTCAGGAACCATTGTCACATGAATCCAAAAGGAATTGGATATGTTTCAGATTGCGCAAGAGCTAACAAAGGAGTCCGCCATGAAATTCAAAAAAATAAACTCACTGTCGATTAAGGAATTATTTATTTCCCAGATTGAGGAAATGATTCTCTCCGGAGAACTGGAGCCAGGCGAAAAACTGCCCACAGAGAGAGAAATCGCGGATGAGATGAATATCAGTAAAACCATCGTACATGAGGGAATACGCGAATTATCACGGATTGGCTTTTTAGATGTCATTTCCAGAAAAGGCGTCTATGTGGCAGACTATACAAGCACCGGTAATCTGGATACTTTGTTCGCCATCATTCGTTATCGCGGAGGTATGCCGGATAAAAAAATGATCAACAGCCTTTTGGATGTCCGCCTCTATCTGGAATGCCCTGCCCTGGAAATCCTTGCCCAAAAGCATAAGGAGCAGGATTTTCAAAAACTGGAGTCTTTACTTGCACAAATGAAAGATGCCATTTCTGAAGATACAGAAACCTTTGCCACATCCTTGTTTCTCTTCCGCAGAACTATCGTCGTATTGAGCGGAAACTGCATCTCTCCTCTGGTCATGAATGCATTTTTTACCGCGTCCATATCTGCCTGGACCAATTACTGCGAACTCATCGGCCGGGAACAGATTTATGAAAATCTGGCTAAAACTACGGAGTGCCTGCGAAATGGAGACGCAGATACGGCAAAAGAGCTTTTCCGAAGCCACATTGAACGGTTCCGAGAACATATTTTAATGTAGGAACACGTTATTAAAAAAACTGATGTACTTGTGGGGCGCCTCATAAGTACATCAGCCTTATTCTCATTCTTGTATCGGCAGTATAGCTTTCACAGCAAATCCGCCATATAAGCTATGCTCAATCACCGTAATACCGCCGTGGGCAGCCACAATCTGTTTCACGAGCAACAGCCCTAAACCATGGCGTTGTTCTGTTGTGTTTTCGTCGCAGACCATATAGTGCGGCGTGTGATTCAGCTTTTCTATCTGCTCATCCGCAGCTCCCGCGCCGTCATCAGCAACAGTTACGATACATTTCCCATTTTCAATAGAAACGCTGACATAGATTGTACATCCCTGTTCGTTATGATTGATACTATTCTGGATGAGATTGCCGATTGCCCGTTTTACCAAATCCTTATCAACGTTCACAGGGCAGTGTGTCAAATCCTCCTTGGTTTCCCATTCAACCGGATATTTGTCCTCAATATCCATATTGATAAAGTCCACAACGACCTGACGGACAACCGCAACCATGTTTTCCTTTTTCGGATTGATTGGCTGCATATTGTATTCCAGCTTAGAGGCTAGATTGAGATCATTGATTAGATTCCGCATTCGCTGGCTTTGCTTGACAATCACTTCCGCTTTCCCACGTTCTTCATCTGTCAAATGTACATCCTCCTTGAGCTGTCCTGCATACCCCATCACCACAGATAACGGGGTCCTGATATCGTGTGATACCCCCGCAATCCAATTTGCCCTGGCCGTCTCCTTTTTGCGGAGCTGGCTCTTTTGAGACTGCAAGATTTCCGAGGTTTGATTGATATTCAGAGCAAGCTCAGACAACAATCCCTTTTCTTTAATATAAACAGGTTCTCCTTTTGGCAGGCTTTGTATGCCGTTGACAATAGGCTTGATAGAATTTAACAATTTAGTGTTTGCAATCAAATAAATCAAAAAAATCAATGCGGCATTAATCATCAAAACGGACAGAATCGTCTTTGGCAGATTGGCAATTAGTTTATAATCCCAGCTTGACCACATATGTTTCCAAAAACTGTCCCGCGGGTATCCCAATACGACAAGCCCATTCTCCGCCCCGCTTGTAAATGTGGGATAGCTGTCTATATACCCGCGTGTCAGGCTTGCGATATCTGCAAGCGTATAGGACATGGGTATCGTTTCCGGAAGTCCCTCGGTCTGCCATACCACCTGCCTTGTATCATTATCTATCAAGACAGCCCAAACGTCCGATTGCTGAAGCTCCTGCTTCTGTACCTCCGGCAAAATATAGGCACCATCATCCGTCTGATGCAGAGCCTTTGCAACCTCCTCTGCAGTTTTCCATGGATAGGCATTGGGCATTTGATTTACCGTAAAGAAAAACAGCAAAATAACATTCAAGACGAGAAGCAGAACACCGCTCAGCAGCAAGATGCCGACGCACCGCCGTATCAATTTCGGAATACTTTTCATTTCATCTCTCCTTGTATAGTAAGCTTATACCCCAGTCCCTTGACCGTAATCAAAGAGACCGGCCGAGATGGATTTACCTCTATCTTTTCTCTGATACGCCGGATGTGAGCCATCAAAGAATTTTCATACCCAAACGGATTATCTCCCCACGCGGCTTCGCACAGCGCATCAATGGTGACAATACGGCCTGCATTGCGGTACAGGACAGCCAAAATATTGTGTTCTTTCGCTGTCAGAGGTATATGCTCCCCGCCTTTTATCACCTCGGCCCGCGCAAAGTCAATCTCGCTGTCGTGAAGTTTTATGCGTGGATTCTCATCTTTGTAGCTTCTACGGAGGATTGCCAGAATACGGAAAATCAGTTCTTTCGGCAGAAACGGCTTTACCACATAGTCGTCAGCGCCAAGGCCAAACCCCTTGAATTTATCCTCATCTTCACCACGGGCAGTTAAAAAAAGGATGGGATATTCGTCCTCTTTTCTCAATTGCTCCATCAAATCAAAACCGCTGCCATCGGGCAGCATAACATCCAGAATCGCAAGCTCCGGCTTGGATACAGAGGCTAACGAAAGTGCATCTTTCTTATTTTTAGCTGTTGTAATATTCTCAAAACCTTCTGCCTCTAAAATTGACACCACCATATCTAAAATTTCCTGCTCATCATCCACAAGCAAGATTTTTTTGCTTTTTAAATATTCAAAATTCATGGGCTTCTCTCCTATTATGAGCACTTAGTGCCTGTCCTTTAGGCACTTACGTGCGAATTATAGTTACCTGACCACTTAGCGAGGTCTTTTCGAGCTTAGTGGCAGAGTAACTTCCTAATTACAAGCGCTTAGTGCCTGTCTTTTAGGCGCTTATGTGCAAATTTACTTTGCCTTCCATATAATAACAGAAATCCATGCTTTTTTCTACGGGAGCGGGAAAATGTAAGGTAGATGTAAGGTAAAGAGAATGTTACTGCAAGGTTGAACTTGTAAAATAGAACCTGCAACAACGAAAGGAGAGAAAAACGATGAACATCATACAAACAAAAAACCTTACAAAATCATATGCAGACTTCACCGCTGTATCCGGAATTAATCTTCACATTCCGAAAGGATGCGTTTATGGATTCTTAGGCCCGAACGGGGCCGGCAAATCCACCACCATGAAAATGTTTCTCGGACTGACCAAACCTACAAGCGGCGCTTTTATCATTGACGGGAAAAAATATCCGGAAAACCGGGTGGAAATCCTGAAAGAAGTCGGCTCATTTATTGAAGCCCCTGCTTTCTATGGGAACTTGAGCGGCGAGGAAAATCTGGACATTATCCGCAAAATCTTAGGTCTGCCGAAATCTGCCGTTTCAGAAGCCTTGGATTTGGTCGGTCTTACACAGCACAAAAACAGGCTTGCAAAAAAATACTCTCTCGGAATGAAACAGCGATTAGGTCTTGCGAGCGCTTTGATCGGAAGGCCACCTATTTTAATTCTTGACGAGCCAACTAACGGGCTGGACCCTGTCGGAATTCATGAAATCAGAACGCTTATCCGTTCTCTGCCGGAGAAATTTAACTGCACGGTACTGGTATCGTCTCATCTGCTGTCTGAAATCGAACTCATGGCAGATTACATCGGTATTCTGAATCACGGTCATCTGTTATTTGAAGGAACGATGGAGGAATTGAAATCAAATGCAGCAATGCAAGGCTTCCCCACGGATAATCTGGAAGAAACCTTCCTTGCATTGATTGATTCTGACAACAGGAGAGGTGGTGCAAGATGAGCTTTCGAATGGAATGCAAAAAAATGAAACGAACCGGCTTTTTACCCGCCTTTCTCTGCGGTGGTTTTTTAGCCGCAGGCGTCCCCGTCCTCAATATGGCCGTCCGTTCCGAAATCTATCTGGGGCTTGATACGCCGCCCGTTCAGATTTTGATGGATGCAAACTGGCAGATGATGGCAATGCTCAACATTTTGCTTATGGTAGCCGGTGCCTGCCTGATGTACCACACAGAATACGCAGACCTCGCCATACAAAGAATGTGTACGCTGCCGATCAAAGAAAGCAGGCTGTTTTTCGGAAAAGCCGCCTTGATGGTTTTCATGTGTGTGGTAATACTGGCGCTAGAAACCGCAGGCATCGCTTTCTGCTCCTGCCATTGGTTTGATTTATCCGCGGATTTATGTGTGGAAATCCTGAAAAATTCGGGATACGCTTTGCTGCTGATGCTTCCAGCAGCATTCGCTTCACTGCTGATTGCATCGGCATGTAAAAATATGTGGGTTTCGCTCGGAATTGGAGTTGTATGTGTATTCACAGCTACCATGCTGCCTGCCAGGAACTTCGTGTTATCGCTGTTTCCTTTTGCAATGCCATTTCAGATATTTGCAGGTACTGCTGAAAATATCATTCGCAATTTTGTGATTACCGCAGTCATCGAAACCATTATGATTGCAATGGCAGAGGTTATATTTTTGAATGTCAGGAGGTCATTTTCATGAATTTTTTATCTCTCATCTGTATTGAATTCAAAAAAATCCGCCGCTCTAAAATCATTTGGATATTAACAGCATCCACTATCATTCTATGGCTGCCCTCCATCTTAAATGCTGATATGAACTTTGGAATGCAGGCAGAAGGCATTTCGCCGGAAAACAACTTTTTCATACAGGGGTTTATGGGAATGGCATGGTTTATGTTTCCTGCAAGCATGGTCGTAGGTACGGTTTTGCTGAATATGACAGAACGAAGCAATCGAGGTATCTTAAAAATGCTTTCCCTGCCCATCAACACCGCCAAATTATGTCTGGCAAAATTTGTGGTCCTGCTTGCCATGGCAGCTTTTCAAATACTCATGACAATTGCCCTGTATTTCGTGAGTGCAGGAATTGTATCAAAAACGCAAGATTATGGTTTCATACTGCAGCCGTGGTTTGTTTTCAAGGAGGCCGGATTGATATTTGCAGCTGCAATCCCGATGCTTGCATTTTTCTGGCTTTTGTCAGTCTGTATCCAGACTCCTATTTTTTCTATCGGAATCGGGCTGGCCTCTATTGTGCCGTCGGTTTTGATGATTAACACGAAGGTATGGTTTGCCTATCCCATGTCCTATCCGTTCTTTGTCATCACTGCGGAATATGGAAAATTAGCTGCCAACCTCACAACTGCTCAGGTCGAGCTGATTCCATGGATTCCGGCGGCCTTCGGCATTACGATTACTTGTTTATTGATTTCCTGCCTTTGTTTTGGGCGGGCTGAAAGGAGATAATGACTATGAAAAACAAAATTTTAACCACAATCAGCACTCTTATGATTCTGATACCTTGGACCATTCTTCCGCTCAGAACGTTTGACTGGGCGCTGCAGTCACCTACGGCAGAAATCATGATTGCCTGCTATGCCGTGTTTATGATTGCCAGCGGAATCTTCACCATGATTTCCTATATAAAAGCGAAAGCACAAAACAGCCTGATGAAAATATGTTTAGTTGTAAACAGCCTTTATGCCGTTTTTGGTGTTTTTGCGCTTGGGATGATGTTTTTGCCTAGAATAATGTGAGGTTGGCAAGAATAACGAGTATATATCCGCAATATAGCATGATATTAAAAAGTTTTACGGTTTATAATCGTAAAATTAATTGAATTTTTGTAAATGTTCACATTGGAAAAACAAATGACGGAGAAACTGACTTTGTAGCAATGAGACAAAATGATAAGCTTTATGTTCAGGTTACACAGGAGATCAATTCTGAAAAGACGGAAAAACGGGAATACAACCGTCTGCTTGAAATGCACGACAACTACCCCAAATATGTACTCAGTACAGATGAATTTGCAAGCGGAAACTATAAGGGTATTAAGACAATGCACATCGCAGATTTCCTGCTCAGCTCTGATTATTAAAATCAAATATCAGGGAGACGCCCACCTAAACAACAGCCCGAAGTTAATCAGGCTCTAATTTCCTAAAAGGCTGGCATCCTATACAGAAAATGCCAGCCCTTTATGAAAACCTTACTGTCTATTTTTTGTGGACTCCGATAAGCTGCAACGAGCACCCACGCCATCCTGCGTCATCAGTTATGGAAAAATCTTCTATCACATAACCTCTTAAAAGCACTTCGTCACCTTCCGTCAGGTTTCCAACCATTTCTTTACATTCCTCCATAGTCATCCACTCATTCTCCCATGAATAGTAAATTCCCTCAACAGTAACCGCCATATTCTCAGGCGGTTCTACCATAGATTTCATTCTAACTATGATGGTGCCTGCCCCCTCATCTACATCTACTTCGTCCAATATTCCGGTAATTTCCATATATTTTCCGTTATACTTTACAGCAACAGCTTCGATATCTCCATACATTTCTGTCACAAATTCATCCATTGTACATGCAACATATTCCAGTTCGTCCGGATTTTTCCGTGTTTCTATATTCTCAATCCTCTCAGATGACTTTGCAATATCTTCAATATTATCAGATGGAGCTGTACTCTCTTCAATACTTCCAGATGAATCCACGTTCTCCTCTGTATTATCTGTTGTTTCAGTTTCCTTTTCCGGTGTATTTTTTACATCAGGTTCATCCTTAGTACTGCAGGCGCTCATGCAGGCGCTCATGCAAACGATTATGAATACACTGATCATAAAAAGCAAAAATCGTTTCATGCCTTTTTCTCCTTAGATTTATTCTAAATTCTAATGCCTTACACAGATATCACTCAAATGTCACGTTCGTTGTTACAATTTCCATCCAATCTCTTGACGACAAAAGAAGTGGCTCTCCAACCATTGCGTTCACAGTAATTGATTCCCTCCATTTTGCAATGCCATCACACACGCAATCCATCAATTCTGCTGTCTGTGCATCTATGTAATACGTTTCTGGTTCTATATTTGAGTCATCACTCTCTCCACCTAGTAATTGGATTGTTTTTTGTCGAAGACGTTCTCCAAAATAGCCCCATGGCTTTGGTTCCCCTTTACCGCCAATATTTTCCGGCCATGTAAAATCTTTTGGTGCTATATTGTATTTGTCAAGGTATCCTTCACGAACACTCTGTTCTATCATATCATAAAGCTGTTGCTCCGAACCTTCCGAATGTTCCAACATTTTCGTCACATCTACAGGCTCAATAGGCTCTGTTCCTAATAATCTTTCCCGCTCTGCCTGGTCTGATTTCTGCTCCTCTATCATTTCAACATTCTCTTCCTGAGTCTCCCCCTGTACATCAGGCTCCTCTGTCTCCGGTTCTTCCTCCTGTACGTCAGTTTCTTCCGTCTGTTTTTCCGACGCCTCCGTCTTCGTTTCTTCCGGTTCAGTCGAGTCCTCCTTTTTACTTCCACATGCTGCCACCATTGCAATTACCATTGCTGCTACCATAATAATACTTAAAAACCGTTTTATACTACGCTTCATCTTGTCGCCTCATTTCCGATAAATAAAAATTATCACTTCATGAATTTCAGGTTTCCTTGTTACCATATGTCTCACATTCTGTTGACTAGTCCGCTAAAACAATCACGAAATCTATTGCTCATAAACAGCGAATGTATTTATTCCTCCTTCTCTTCCCCCTTTCACCGTCTTCGATATATGTCCCAAAATAAATTAGACATTTCACCTGTTTATTTTACCCCCCCCCGATATAAATTTGTCAACTCTAAAACATCCTGAACAATACTAAAACCAACTATATCTATAACGAGTGTATGAGATAATAACCGGTCATTAAAATTTCAGCATTTACATTCTCCATTTTGTCTGTTATACTAATCGCGTGAACACAAATCGGAACATGCCATTCCGGCATCCGACAATTCTGGCATCTCGCCATCCTTCACAATAACTGTAATTTATGAACCCTGGGGATACAAAAGAAAGGATTGATTGATATTTTATGAAAGAAAAACTTGAGCCTAATAACACAAAATTATGGGATGAAATCCTCAAAGCAATTGTGGATGCCATGCCAGAACAGCTTTTTCCTCTTTTCAAAGAAGTGTATGGAAAGGAATATCCAAAAGGCACACCTATCACTCTGCTTGCCACGGAATACTCTACCTATCAGAAAAACCCTAACGCACCGCCAAGTTCCCGTCTCACTGATATCACTTTACTGGTAAACAATACAGATTATTATCATTTGGAGTGCCAGATGGAGAACGAGCGAGAAATGGTTATTCGCATGATAGCCTATGACCTTCATGTTGCCATGAAGTACACAGTTTTTGATGAACAAAAGTCTGATGAGCTTGTCATGTATTTTCCGCGTTCCGCAGTCATTTACCCTTCCAAAAACCAACATCTTCCAGAAGTTCTGCGATGCCACATTATTTTTCAAGATGGAAGCGAACATATTTATCAGATTCCTACCGTTAGAATCCAGTCCTATTCTTTACGTGAAATCCGTGAAAAACATCTCAACATCTTCATACCCTATGTCTTACTCAGACTCCGTCCCAAATTAAATCCCAAAAGAAAGCATCCGCTGACGAAAAAGGAATTGACAGACTTAGTGAACGAGGCTATATTAGTATTAAAAGATGAACTATGTAACGGTTATCTTACAGAACAGGAATATAACGACTACATCAACCTTTTCCGTTTTGCTGCTGACAAAATATTTGAAAATGAAAAGCACTCTGAATTCCGAAAGGAGGTTGACCGCATGACAAAACCATTGATTGAACTCCCCAGCGTCCGGGAGAAGAGACTGCGTGCTGAGATTGAGGCTTTACGCGCGGAAAAGGATGCTAGGCTTGCTGAAAAAGATGCCGAACTCGCTAAAATGAAAGAATTACTGAATAAATATAATATTGCTATAGCTCCATAGATAAATGAAACTCCCCCCTGTGACAGATTACAGGATAAGCAATATCCATTGTGATTGAGCTACAGGGGAGTTTTATACTAATCGCGTGAACACAAATCGGAACATGTCATTCCGGCATCTCTCCATCCTTCACAACAATTGTAATTTATGAACCATTGTGATACAAAAGAAAGGATCGATTGATATTTTATGACTGAAAAACTTGAGTCTAATAACACGAAACTATGGGATGAAATCCTCAAAGCAATTGTGGACGCCATGCCGGAACAACTTTTTCCTCTTTTCAAAGAAGTATATGGAAAGGAATACCCAAAGGGCACACCTATCACTCTGCTTGCCACGGAATATTCTACCTATCAGGAAAATCCTAATGCACCGCCAAGTTCCCGCCTCACTAATATCACTTTACTGGTAAATAATACGGATTATTATCATTTGGAATGCCAGATGGAAAATGAACGAGAAATGGTTATTCGCATGGAAGCAAACATATTTATCAGATTCCTGCTGTCAGAATCCAGTCCTATTCCTTACAGGAAATCCGTGAAAAACATCTGAACATCTTCATACCCTATGTATTACTCAGACTCCGTCCCAAATTAAACCCTAAAAGAAAACATCTGCTGACGAAAAAGGAATTGACAGACTTTGTGAACGAGGCTATATTAGTATTAAAAGATGAACTGTGTAACGGTAATCTTACAGAACAGGAATATAACGACTATATAAACCTTTTCCGTTTTGCTGCTGATAAAATATTTGAAAAGGAAAAGCACTCTGAATTCCGAGAGGAGGTAGACCGCATGACAAAACCATTGATTGAACTCCCCAGCGTCCGGGAGAAGAGACTACGTGCTGAGATTGAGACATTACGCGCTGAAAATGCTGAAAAGGATGCCGAACTTGCTCAAATGAAAGAATTACTGAATAAAAAGGAGTTTACAGCATTCTGGATAAAAAATTAAATGGGACACTTATCGGTGAGATTAACCTTGCGACTGGTGAGCCGGAATATCAGACACCGGTCACCTACTGGATGCGTATTACATGGAAAGGAGTCGGATTTCACGATGCATCATGGCAGGGAGCATTTGGAGGAAGCCTGAACCAGATCACCGGAATCGGCTCCTATGTATGGATGCATCAACATGCCGGTGTATCAAGCTGCAACGCTGTATGATTTGATAGAGGTGGGGACGCCAGTGATTATTCATTATTAATTGTCTGAAAAGATTTCCACGCATTAAGGCTGAACGTAGATACAGGGTAGAACACTATTTTTTGCAACAAATAAGGGGATGTTAGACAATGAGTGGAACTGTGCGAAGAAATAAAAGAAAACATTATGGAATTACCATATGTCTACTTATTATTTTTATGATCGTTGGAGTATTATTCCTGCTGGCTCGAATTGTTCCCAGAGCAATATCCCGTGCGAAACTTCCCGTATTTTTTACGTATTCTCTGGAACTGACGGAGACAGCAAAGGATTTTTCCATATCTGATTACTATATCACAAATAAGGTGACCGGCTTGAATAGATATTATATCGACGAAGAATTAAATCTGTGGGGATACGGCACAAATGAGCATGGCCAGCTGGGAAACGGCGGTATTTCCGAGCTGGGTGTATTTACGGACACCCCATACAAAATTGCTTCTGACGTGGTGTCCGTAGACTGCTCCATAAATGGATATTTTTGCATCTATCTTACAGCAGACGGCGAATTATACGGCATGGGCTCTAATATGCTAGGACTGCTCGGTCAGGACTATGATGAGACCAATTACTATGCCATGAATTCCCGTGATTCGAAAGTGACATATCCTGTCCTATTGATGGAAGGCGTTGCCTATGCTAGGGCGGGCAGGGAATCAATCGTAGCTTTAAAAAAAGACGGCAGCGTGTGGTGGTGGGGTCAGTACATGAGTACCTATGGGACAAATGTTTCTGATTCCAGAGACAGCGAGAAAACCATTGAGGATGAATCAAATCCCCGTAAAATGCTGAAGACTTCCCCTTGCAAAATGTTGGAAAATTGTGTGTATGTGACAACTGGTGACTGGACAGGGGCGGCGCTCAGCGAAAATGGAGACCTGTATACATGGGGATTGAATATTTTTGGTCAATGCGGAACTAAGGTTACTGGGGATGACTATATCCGTACCCCTTGTAAGGTTCTGGAAAACGTTCGGATGGTATGGTCGGAAAAAATAGAGGGAAACAGTATTTTGCAGGAAATACCTGAGCAAATGAGTTATGGGACCGATTATCTTTTCAACACCTTTGTCCAGTTAAAAGACGGAACAATCCTGGCAGCTGGACGAGGAATCGGTGAAGAACGAAAAAATATTGCCCTGACCGGAGACCTTAAGGTTAAAACAACCTACATATATTCGGATACATTTGTTCCTGTAAGGATAAAAATATATTCTGATGAAGAAATACAGAAGCTGATTGGTCGGCTTGAAATCGGAACCAACAGGGAAGAGGTAGAAAAATACCTTTCGGCAAATGGAATACAGTATCTCTACACGTCGAATTATGACGAAGATACTACGCAGTATACTTTTAATCCGGTGGAACTGCGGGATTTGGATCAAAAATATATTTTCTATTTTGACGCGGAAAATAAATTAACAGAGGTATCTTTACTGTAATCCGATATGAATAAATATAACATTGCTATAGCTCCATAAACAAATCCCCATAGTAAAACTACGTTATACCAGTTATCCATCGTAGTATCACACTATGGGGATTTATCTTTTCCCTTCTCTTGCTTTAAGCATTTAAAAAAATGCTTCGCATTTACCGTCCTACTAAAAACAAGGTAGCGCCCCCTCACCCCTGGTTCGGCGGCAGGTCGTAGGACGGCATTTTTAAAAATGCTTCGCATTTGCCGTCCTACTTCTTACAAGGTAGCGCCCCCTCACCCCTGGTTCGGCGGCAGGTCGTAGGACGGCATTTTTAAAAATGCTTCGCATTTGCCGTCCTACTCATTCATCTTTTTCAACACGTAGTCGGCCTGTTCTTTGGTCATCATTGGTGTGCCGAGGAATGGCTCTGTCACTTTATAATATGGAAGCGGCACGCAGAGACAGCACCATTCAAAGGTATCCTGATTCATCATATTTTCTACCTGAGGCGGCAGGTCCGCTTTCAAAATCTCGTGATATTTCTCACTGGCAATAAACCATGCAAGCGGCGTCATTTCCGTATAAATAAATGGCTTGTCACCGCCTGTCACCATCACCAGTTCCCGGTAAAGGATTTCTACTGCTGAGGTCCCGATACACAATTCATAACCTCCATCTTCCACGATCCATTTATCCTGAGAAGGCGAAAAGAACTCAAATGCCTTCCTGTCCAAAGTCATAACAGCCTCTTTGCTTTCGCCTGCATCCAGATACACTTTGCAAAACGCTTTCAGTTCTTTTATCGGATGGTCCGCAATAGACTCTGGATGCGCCACATAAAGCTGAATCACCTGGCTGCCCGGATGTTTGCCTGTATTTTTTACCGGAACCCTGATTTCTAAAGTCTCTGTTGGAGCAATATCACGCTTTGACAGAACAGGCTTCCCAATCTCAAAACTAGTATAACTCAATCCATGTCCAAATGGATACAATACCGGGAGTTTCCGTTTTTCATACCAACGATATCCCACATAAATGCCTTCCCCATACACGACATCCGGCATGTCCTTGCAGCCACGGCAGAAGTTTAAATACGTCGGAGTATGCTCCTCACATACCGGCCAGGTTTCAGCAAGACGTCCTCCTGGTTCTGCATTTCCAAAAAGAATATTCACTGTTGCAGGTGCTACCGCCTCTCCGCCAAGGCTATTGTATACGACCGCGGCAACCTTGTCTTCCCAACGTGAAATATCCAGCACACTGCCGCAGGATAACACCAGAATGATGTTGTCCGTCACCTTCGTAAGTTCATCCAAAAGCTTTCTCTGTCCTTCCGGAAGCTGAATATCCGCACGGTCATACCCCTCTGACTCATAGCAATATCCGAGTCCTGCAAATACAACCACCTTGTCTGCAGCTTTTGCCGCCTCTGCAGCCTCCGCGATCAATTCCGGCACAGCAGGTTCTACAGGCGGGAAATTATGAATCAACTGATAGCCTGGAACATAACGAACATCCGGCACGATTTCCTTCACTGCATTCAAATAGGTGTCGATGCGATAACCGTTCATATGCCCGGAACCGCCTCCCATATAAGAAGGGTCTTCTGCCAGTTTTCCGACGAGAAGCAGGTTCTCCTGCGTTTTTTCCAAAGGCAGGATTCCGTTATTTTTCAAAAGCACGATACATTTCTCTGCTGCAGTGCATGCGAGTGTATGTAGCTGCTCCATATCCGCCTCTACAGGCGTGGTTTCATACAACTTCTCCACCAAATCAAAAACACGCTCCAACCCGGCATCAATCGTTTCTTCCTTTACCCGCCCCTCTTTTACAGCCTCAAGAAGTTCCTGGGAATGGATGTCGACCGGTGCAAGCTCAATGTCCATCATACCGCAGTTGTGCCCCTCAACCTTATTGTGGTGAATCGCAGCAAAATCCGAAACTACTACACCTTCAAATCCCAAGTCTTTACGGAGCAAATCGCAGATATGCTGATTGGAATTGACCCACTCTCCATTGACCTGATTGTATGAGGACATGATGGAAAGCGGCTTTCCTTTTGCCATTGCAAGTTCAAAGGCACGTAAGTACACTTCCCGCAGAGCCCTCTCTGAAACTACGGAGTTGGTTGTCATCCGTTCAAACTCCTGGTTATTACAGATAAAATGCTTCAAGGTTGCCGCCACATCATGGTCCTGCAATCCCTGAATATAAGAACCTGCCAATTCTCCCGCAAGAACCGGATCTTCTGAGAAATACTCAAAATTCCGTCCACACAAGGGACTCCTCTTAATATTCACACCAGGACGGAACAGCCAGTTGACCATCGCAGGATTGCTCCGGCACTCCTGTGCAAAATAAGTCCCTGTCTCATATGCAAGCTCTTCATCCCAACTCATGGCAAGGCAGGCATCTGACGGAAATGCCACAGGATGATATTCACCGTCCCCATCTACCGGTCTCCCTGAACGGAAATAATCTGCCCCGCCCCTGGGATTGTCCTGAGGCACGCTTCCTTCTAATTCCAATCTTGGTACACGCCCGAAACTGCCGTCCGCCTGCGCGCACAGAGAACATTTTTCATCAAGGGTAAGCTGTGCAAGGATTTCCTTCGTCTTTTTACTCATGATAACCACCTCTTTCATTTTTCAGTCATGTGTACATGCCCGCATGTACACTTGGCTCGTTGCTTCGTAAGAATAAATATATCGTATTTTTTATCACAAAACAACTGGCAGGTTTGTACTCTTTTATTGACAATTTTTGACCTCTACGATACAATCAAGACGGATTAGAGCGATTAAAATAAGGATAACACCAACAAAACAGCTTGAAATATAAAGGTATAGAATAGCGGCAATGCAAGACAGAAACAATAAATCATAGAAACTATAAAATCAGAAAAGGTGACAATCATAATGGAAAATTTTGAAATGATTCTAGACTATCTAAATACATATAACGAGAATGAATTATTTTACAAAAAATATTATGAATTACAGGGTAACCCTGAAAAGCTGAATCAGTTTATCCATGATTTTGGCATACAGAAGATAAAAGAGCGCAGCCTGATTGTGCCTCATCTGGAGATTTTCCCGATTGACTGTGAACATCCCTCTGAAAACATTTCCATCCCCGAGCAACGTATGTTTGATGACAAAATGAGCAGCAGGGATGAGTTTCTAAGCAAACACAATCGTTATTCTCCAGTATATTTACATACACACAATTATTTTGAACTATTCTATGTGATGACCGGGCAATGCCGGCAGAAAATCCGCGATGAATATATGACGCTCGAAGCCGGGGACCTGTGCTTTCCCTGTTCTTTATGAGCAGATTGTATACATCCCGGCAGATGGATTATCTTCTTTTTCGCACTCATGGAGACGAAGATATTTATACGGAGTATATACAGAGAGGAAAATAATCATGAAAAATACAGATTTTGATTTCAAGCGAATATCAGAGGGGTATAAAAACAGACCATTTCTACACAAACAAATCATTCAAAATTTTCATAACGAAATCGGAAAGCCGCCTTTTTTGGCAGGCCTTGATATTGGCTGCGGCGCTGGCCTTTCAACAAAGGCATTAAAAACCATTTGCACAAAAGTCACCGGAATCGATATTTCTACCGAAATGGTTTGTGCCGCAAAGGAACTTTGCCGCCAGGATGAAAATATAGATTGTATCGTCAGCAGCGCAGAAGACCTGCTAATCGAGGAACGAAATATTGATATTGTTACAGCAGCAGGCGCCATCCAATGGATTGACAGGGATTCATTTTTATCAAATCTAAAACATATGATGAAAGAAAACGGATATCTTTTAATCTACGATTTTGCAATTTCTGATCAGATGAAGGAAAATCCTGCTTATACGGATTGGTGGCACACACAATACATAAAGGAGTTTCCCAAGCCATACCGGGATGAATCTGTCTGGGAAAATAAAGATGTTGCAGACTACGGATTCCATATCATTAATCAAATCGATTTGGAAATGGAATATTCTTTTAGTCTGGAATCCTTTATCGAATTTATGATGATCCAATCAAATGTAAACGCCAAAATTGATGGAGGCGTACAAAATGAAGACGCGGTGTACCGATGGTTTGAAAATACTCTTTCCCCCGTTTTTCATGGACAGAACCAGTGTCTGCTCTTTAAGGGATATCGATGGTGCTTTCAATATCAGAATCTAAACCATCTTATATAATCATTCGCGTCCTATATTGCAATTTTTCAATCAATTATCATGCATTTTAATGTGATTTTTTTATATTTTTACACTGATTTTTACACGAATATTTGTTACACTTATCGTATAACCTATCACCCCGATTATGTCATCAAGTTCTCCGCAAAAAACTTCGGGTTTGAGGATTGTAAAAAAATGGTATCGCTTTATGCTGCGTTTTGCATCTGAAGAACGGTAAGAGGTATATAAAGAAAAACAGCCAAAAGGGGATTTAAACTCTCCCTCTGCTGTTTTTCTTTTTCGGTCTGTTATATTCCATTTTTTCTTACATTTCATCTCTTTTACAAAGGCTGATGTGAAGCTTTATGCCGTGACTTCCTGCCTTTCTTTCCCCAGCTTTGCACCGTTTCCGTATTTTCTTCCTCCCGCTCCGGGTAACGCTCCTGGAGCTTTTTCATATCATGGTTCATCACATAGAAGTACATTCCAATCAGAAGCAATCCCGCGCTGACCCATGCAGCGGGTCCTGCCATACACACACCGGCATAGCTTTTGTGGCCAGATGAAATCCAGGCGGTGATCCCTCTCGCCGCCAGCTCTGTAATCCCTGCTGTCATCGGGAGAAGACCATATCCCATCCCCTGAATGCCGTTTCTGTAAATATTTACAATGGCCAGAGGCACAAAAAAGACTCCTGTACACTTCAAATAAACATCTACCAGTCCAATAACCTCAGACACATTTTCTGACAGGAACAGGTAGGTCATATATTTTCCTCCTGTGAGAATCCATGCCCCCACAGCAAAGGAATATGCTGCCGAAATTAAAGTTGCTGCTTTAAAGCCCTGGCGGATTCGCACCACTTTACCTGCACCCATGTTCTGTGCACAATAGGTGGCCATCGTCGTCCCCAATGCCACATACGCCTGGGTCACCACCTGTTCAATCTTACTTGCCGCCGTAAATGCCGCCACCGCCGTAGAACCAAGCAGGTTCAATGATGTCTGGACCATCATAGTTCCAACCGCTGTAATGGAGTACTGCAATGCCATTGGGAAACCAACTCCAAGCTGAGTTTTTAACAGATACGCCTTCGGTCTCCAGTCATCCTTCTCCATACGCAGAAGAGGCACCCTCTTCACAATATAAACCAGGCACAGCACGCCGGACACTCCCTGCGCTACCACCGTAGCATAGGCTGCTCCCGCCGCCCCCATCCCAAACCCAACGATTAACACCAGGTCCAGTATAATATTCAAAACAGCCGATAAAATCAGAAAATAAAGAGGTATCCTGCTGTTACCCAATGCACGCAGAATACAGGCCAGCAGATTGTACAGCATCTGTGCCACAATTCCTGCGCAAATAATCATAATATATGCATATGCATCCTCGAAAATATCAGACGGAGTCTGCATAAATCTAAGCAAAGGCTTCATAAATGCCATACTCACCACGGTCAGTATGACTGACATCAGAAGCGACAGAATTGCCGCGCCGCCTACGGTCTGCCGCATCGCCTTCATATCCCCGGCTCCGAACTTCTGAGCCGTCAGTACCGTAAAACCTGCCGTCATCCCCAGTACAAAACCAATCAGCAGAAACATGATCGTTCCCGTACTTCCCACGGCCGCCAGTGCCTTTGTGCCGACGAATTTGCCTACAATAACCGTATCTGCCATATTATAAAACTGCTGGAATACATTTCCAATAAATATTGGCAGCGTAAAGTTTAAAATCGTTTTCGCCGGATTTCCAGTTGTCATATCTTGTTGTAATGTTTTCATGAGTTCATCCTCCTCAAAAAAATGCACGGGTTCTATTATAGGAAAGAATTTATCTAGATTCAATCATAAATAATCACAAAATTACGAATATTTTCCCCTTAAATTTTTGAAATACTCACAAACATACTTCCAGACTGTTGCTTCGCAGAAAAAAATCCGCGGACCACTCCACGGATTTTTTATTTCTGCAACCATTACCTTTTATTTCCTATATGCCAATGCATTCCACCGCAGTTCATTCTTAAACTGACGGATGGTTGTATCTTTATCAATATATACTGCTTCAATCCCCATTGCATTTGCCCAATCGCCCATCTGCTCAGATGTCAGATCATAGGAGAATGCGGTATGGTGCGCTCCGCCTGCCAGAATCCAGGCTTCCGCTCCTGTCTGCAGATTCGGCTGTGGTGTCCAGAATGCAGTTGCCACCGGAAGCTTCGGCATGGGTTTCTCCACCTTTTTGCAGTCCACATCATTGATAATCAGACGGAAACGGTCTCCTAAGTCAATCAAAGAAGTTGCCACAGCAGGTCCCGTCTTGGAAGTAAATACCAGACGTGCCGGGTCTTCCCTATCTCCCATAGACAATGGCTGCTCTTTAATGCTGATTGGACCCGCTGCAATCGACGGGCATACTTCCAGCATATGAGCCTGCAGGATTCCTTCTTTTCCAGAAACCAGATTGTAAGTATAATCCTCCATAAAAGAAGTTCCTTTTGCATCCTTCATACCCTGGGTCATAATCTTCATGATACGAACCATGGCTGCCGTCTTCCAGTCGCCTTCTCCGCCAAATCCATAGCCTTTTTCCATCAATCTCTGGATTGCCAGCCCGGGAAGCTGCTTCAAACCACCCAAATCTCCAAAATGAGTCACAATGGCCTGGTATCCCTTTTCCACCAGAAATCTCTCAAATCCGATTTCAATTCCCGCCTGAACCGCTACATGCTCACGGAATTCTTTTTCGTCCCTTCCCTCCAGAAGAATCTCATATTTACTATAATATTCTTCCACAAGCGTATCAATATCTGCTTTAGAAACCGCATTCACACTTTCTACAATTTCGTTTACCGGATAGGCGTCAATCTCCCACCCAAACTGAATCTGAGCCTCTACCTTGTCTCCCTCGGTCACTGCCACATTGCGCATATTGTCTGCAATACGCATGACACGTACATGGCTGCTTTCAATGACTCCTACCGCGGTCCGCATCCAGGAACCTATTTTCTTCTGAACAGTCTCGTCTCCCCAGAATCCAACAACAACCTTTCTCTCCATACCAAGACGGCTGAAAATATGGCCATACTCTCTGTCACCGTGGGCTGACTGATTCTCATTCATGAAATCCATATCAATAGTGTCATACGGAATTTCCTGATTAAACTGGGTATGCAGATGAAGCAGCGGTTTGCGGTATTCCTGCAATCCTAAAATCCAGGATTTTGCAGGTGAAAATGTGTGCATCCATGTAATCACTCCTGCACAGGTCTCATCCGTATTTGCCTCATTAAATGTCTTACGGATTAACTCATTTGTAATCAAAGTCGGTTTCCAGACAACCTCATAGGGAAGATTGCCGGACGCATTCAACGCATCCACGATGATGTGGGAATGTTCCGCCACATGAGCTAAGCATTCATCCCCGTAAAGATCCTGTGAGCCTGTACAAAACCAAAACTTATAAGCTTTCTGTTCCATGATGTAATATCTCCTTTTTGCTATAATTTATTTCCCCTGTCCATAATAAGCATTGGCGCCATGTTTCCGATAATAATGCTTGTCCTGCAGTTCCTGAGGCGCCGGCTGGTTCTCCGGGTTGATCATTTCACAGCGAAGCGCCATCTTCGCCACTTCCTCAAGTACCACTGCATTGTGGACCGCCTCATGAGCATCTTTCCCCCATGTAAATGGGCCGTGGTTTTTGCAAAGTACTGCCGGAACCGCAATGTAATCCTTACTTCTGCGCTCAAATTCATCGGCTATCAAAATACCCGTATTTAACTCATAAGCCTCTTCAATTTCTTCTTTGGTCAGATTCCGGACACAGGGAACCTCCCCATAAATGTAATCTGCATGGGTCGTCCCATAGCAGGGGATATCCCGCCCTGCCTGTGCCCAGCTTGTAGCCCATGGAGAATGGGTATGCACAATCCCGCCGATTTTCGGAAAACGGCTGTAGAGAATTCGATGGGTCGCTGTATCGGAGGACGGATTATATTTACCCTCCACCTTATTCCCATCCAAATCTACCACCACCATATCTTCCGGCGTCAGAGTGTCATATTCCACACCGCTTGGCTTGATGACAAACAGCCCGGATTCCCTGTCAATCCCGCTGACATTTCCCCATGTAAATGTAACCAGGCCATATTTAGGAAGAAGCATATTTGCTTCATATACCTGTTCTTTTAATTGTTCCAGCATAATTTTAAATCTCCTTTTCTACTACAAATTCTCCACTGCCGCACGTTCAACCGGAAGCCCTGCTCTATAACGAACCATAAAGTCCTCAAAGCTGCTGACATCCTCTGCCTTCGGTGAAATACTCTCACCCTCTTCTCCATGGAATACCTTCTGTGCCAGATAGTCCGCAAGCGACTGGTCCTGCCCCTTATTTTTCATATAGGAAGCAAGAAGCGCCATTCCCCAGGCACCGCCTTCTCCGGCTGTCTCCATCACAAAGACCGGAGTATCAATCGCTGCCGCCATAATCTGCTGTCCGACACCCTTCGTCTTAAACAGTCCGCCATGCCCCAGCATCTTGTCAAGCTGTACATGCTCCTCTTTCATCAAAATATCCATTCCCGTCTTCAAAGCGCCCAGAGAGGTAAATAAATGCACACGCATAAAGTTTGCCAGGTCAAACTTACTGTCAGGTTTACGGACAAACAATGGCCTTCCCTCTTCAAATCCGGTAATATGCTCTCCTGAAAAATAGTTGTATGCCAGCATTTTGCCGCAGTCCAGGTCTCCCTCCAGTGCCTTGCGATACAGGGTTCCATACAGCGTATTCATATCTACTTTCGCGCCAAATGCTTCTAAGCACTCTTTAAACAGATTTACCCACGCATTCAAATCCGAGGTACAGTTGTTGCAGTGTACCATTGCTACCGGTTCTCCTGTCGGTGTGGTCACCATATCGATTTCCTCATAAGGTCTGGACAATGCTTTTTCCAATACAGCCATTGCAAACACACTGGTTCCGGCAGATACATTTCCGGTCCGCACCGCCACGCTGTTTGTAGCTGCCATTCCGGTTCCGGCATCCCCCTCAGGAGGACAGAGTGGAATTCCGCTTTGGAGCTTTCCGCTGACATCCAAAAGTTTTGCACCTTCCTCGGTCAAAACACCGGCTGACTCTCCTGCAACCAGAACTTTCGGAAGAATCTCCCCAATCTTCCACGAAAAACCTTTGTCCTGGATGAGTTCATCGAACTGCTTCAACATCCCGCCATGAAAGTCTTTTGCCTCAGAGTCAATCGGGAACATGCCCGCTGCTTCTCCAATGCCGATCACCTTTTCCCCGGTCAATTTCCAATGGATATATCCTGCCAAAGTCGTTAGAAAACGAATATCCTTTACATGCTCTTCCCCATTTAAGACAGCCTGATACAGATGTGCAATACTCCAGCGCTGAGGAATATGGAAACGGAACACTTCTGAAAGCTGTTCAGAAGCCTGTCCGGTAATGGTGTTTCTCCATGTACGGAACGATGTAAGTAATTTACCTTCCTCGTCAAACGGCAGATATCCGTGCATCATACCACTGAATCCAATGCTGCCCATTGTCGTCAATTCTACACCGTACTGGTTCTCAACATCTTCCCTCAATTTTGCATAGCAGTCTTGAACCCCCGTCCAGATATCCTCCAGAGAATACGTCCAGATATTATCCTCATAACGATTCTCCCAATCATGCCCTCCTGAAGCAATCGGAATATTATTCTCATCCACCAATACTGCCTTAATCCGGGTAGAACCAAACTCAATCCCTAAGACGGCCTGGCCGGAGCGGATAGTTTCTGCTGTTTTCACTTTGTCCATAATTTAAGTTCTCCTTTCCTGTTTGTTTCTTGTGCTCATTTTCTGTTACTTCTTTTTCTGATTTCAGTATAACGCAGAATCTCTCAGATAGAAAGAAAATTGTTATCCTATTATAGACATTTATTAACTTATACATTAAAATAAATACGAAACGAATCAAAAATGACAGACACATACAGGAAGAGCAATACCACAGGCATATACAGGAAGGACAAAACGATATGCTAGCAAATTTTGAAAAGAGAAACTATAACGGAAAAGAGCGAGTATGGGTGGGCCGCTACCGCAATCTCCACAATCTCCCTCACTGGCATCTGGAAAGCGAACTCATTTACATAGAACGCGGAAAAACCATTGTATCCCACAACCATCAGGAATATTCCCTGGATTCCGGAGATGCCATTTTTTTAAGCAGCAAAGATATCCATTATATTAAAAGCGAGGAAAATAGTATCGTAGAGATGGCACTGTTTGATTCTGCCATCATTCATGACCTGTTGGACAGATACCGACTGAAATATGCAAAACTGGAACAGAACTATCCCATTGCCGAATGCTTCTTTGGAATCCGCCGGGAATTGCATGAGCGTCCTCCCTTTTTTGAGCTACAGTGCCGCGAAGCCATTGCTTCTCTGATGATACAGATTTTTCGCGGTGAAGAACTATTAGAAAAAGCCGCCGTCGAAGAGGAAACCTCCATTTCCAATTATAAAAATCTGTTGGATGAGATTGAAAATAAATACAGCTACATCACTTTTTCTGATGCAGCTGCTTTTATGGGGCTCTCTGAACCCTATTTTTCAAAATTTTTCCGAAAAATATCCGGTATGACATTTTCTCAATATCTCAATATTGTAAAGGTGGAACATTCCATAGAAATGCTCCAAAATAGCAAATCCGAGCTGTCTATTACCGAAGTGTCCACACGGTGCGGATTCAACACCATACGGCATTTTAACCGGATATTTAAAGATATCACCGGCATATCTCCCCGTCAGCTTACCTCGGACTATGTCCTCGATATCCGTCCCATCCGCACGGTTCAGGATGCGTTCAATCCAACCATGCATTAAATCCTCCCGGATTCCGCTTTTCGATTTCTTCCATTAACCAACCTCGGACTGTTGCAATATTTTCATTTTCGCAAATACTGGTCAGCTCCCACTGCTCGATCAGTCTTTCCATTGACTGAGCCGCTAAAATTTTTCTAGCTTTTTCTTCTGCTTTTCCTGTGTTTTTGCTGTTCTTCATATTCTTCATTTTATTTTTCTCCTTTTCCTGTTTTTTGAATGCCTGCCGGGGAGTTGAACCCCGGAACACCGTTCAGGCTGATTTTTACGCTGTAATTCTTTCCAGAATCGGGAGGGCTTTTCCCGTTCTTCCTGCAATGCCTTATAATCAGTTATCTCATGGGTGTCCGTA
>CANOBT010000019.1 GCA_947564305.1 uncultured Lachnospiraceae bacterium
GCCTGCGGCGGGGGGATTGAGAGGCGAGAATGATACGGTGGTACGTTCCAGAATGCAGATTCTTGTGAATCTGTTCCGTGAAAAATCCACTTCACTCCAAGACATCCGCAAAGATACGCAGGACAGCTTTAAAGCCACAGATATCAAGGATTTGAATGAGACTTTAAAGAATATTGCTAATCTGAATACCACCATCAAGAACAGCCAGATTCTTGGAAATCCTGCACTGGAGCTGATGGATGAGAGGAACCTGCTGTTGGATGAACTTTCCAGCTATCTTCCGATTGATGTAAAATACAGTCAGCAGCATATCGGAGAAGGTTATACCGTACAGGTTCTGGATGTTACCTTTACGGATACAGATGGCAAGAAGCATTTCCTGGTTTCCGACGGACGTTCCGGAAAATTCAGCACAGATATTTCCCGGGCACCGGATGGAAACGGTCCAATCACCCTGACTCTGACCGACGCGGAAGGATATACGAATGAAATCACAGATAAGATTGGCGGAGGTACTTTAAAGGGAAGCCTTGATTTCATGAATAAATCCGGGGATTTCGATGATCCGCCGTCAGATTTTAAGGGAATCGGATATTATGAGAAGGTGCTTGATTCGCTGGTAAATAAGTTCGCAACAGAGTTTAATAATGCGAATAAGGCTATAAAGACTGATGCGGACGGGAATCCGATTAAGAAGCAGCTAAAGATAAAAGGAGCGGATAACAAAGAATATTCGGTATATAAGGATAAAAATGATACAAACAATCCTCCCACACAAATTTATCAGGGTGAGGACGGTCAGTATTATGACAATGTTACTACAGCTCCTACACTTTCCACTCCTCAACCCAATTCTAATGATTTAACACCTATATATGAGCAGAAGGTTGATGCAAATAAGAATCCGGTATATGCCCAGAAAGTAATAGAAGAGAAGAAAACAGTAGACGGCAAAGAAGTTGTTGTTAATAAATATCTTGTGTTCAAGGATACAGCCGGTGGCGAAGTATATCAAGATGCAAAGGGAAATTATTTTACAAAGGATGCTAACGGGGAATTCGTGGCGGCTCCAACAGATCTTGACACGACAACCTTAACAAAGGAATATGATCAGGATAATCCTGTATATGAATACGAAACCGAAGACCGCCCTCTGTTCGAGACAAAAGACGGAAGCACAGAATTTACTGCCAGCAACATCAAAATCGCAGAAAAATGGATGAACGGTGAATATGACGGCGGAATGGGAATCGTAAATACGAACAATCTGGTAAACGATAAGATTGGTTCTTCAGCGAATGAAAATATCCTGAATATGATTGATATGCTTTCAAAGGATTTCGAATTTACTGTAGGTGACGACCAATTTTATAAAGGAAGCTTTTTCAGTTGTTTTGCGAACATTGAGTCAACACTTGCTATAGATATTTCGTCCTCTACAGTTATGTTGGATAACCAGATTACAGTCCTGAATCAGACAGCAAATTCCAGAGACGCAATCTCCGGAGTACAGCTTGACGAGGAGGGTATGAATCTATTGCATTATAACCAGTCGTACAGCGCTGCTGCCAGATTAATGACAACTCTGGATGAGATGTTGGATAAATTAATCAACGGCACAGGTGTAGTTGGTAGATAACAGGAGGATTTATAAATGAGAATTACAACGAATGCTATTTTAAGAAATTATAATAAAAATCTTGCTACTGCCATGTCCAATCTGGCTACCATGAGAAACCGGGTCATGACAGAACGGAAATATAATGCTTCGTCTGAAGCGCCTTCCAGTGCACTGCGTGCTACGACGTTGGAAAGAAGATATTCGAAAAACGAGGATTACCTGAATACGGTAAAAGACATCCAGTCCCATCAGAACGCGCAGGAAGATGCTGCAATGCAGATCAGCAAGATTGCACTTGTTCAGGCAAAACAGTATGGTATTGAGGGAATGAACGGTACAAACCATTCAATGTCTACACGTCAGACTTATGCAGACGCATGGCGCGGCGCACAGGAGAGTATACTGCTTTCCCTGAATGCAACCTATGGAGATGAATTCGTCTTCGGCGGAAGTGATGCGAAAAAAACCCCCTTTACTTTGGAAGGCGAGGGTGCAAATCAGGTATTGAAATATCGGGACGTTGATGTGACAAATGGTGATATCTTTAAATTAACTGAGCTGTCTAATGACACGCATTATATTGACCTTGGATTTGGTCTTGAAGTTAACGGTGAGTCACAATATGACATTGATGCTGCCAGCGCTTTTAATACTTCTCTTCCAGGTATCAATTTGGTAGGATATGGTAAGGATGAAGACGGCGATCCTAAAAATATGATCATCCTTGCCGGCATGATTGCAGAGGAACTGGAAAAAGAGGATTTTGATGAAGAAAGATACAGGGAGCTTGTAGGTAAATTTGAGGACGGCCGAAATAATCTTCTTTCAGAAGTTACTATACTCGGAACTCAGACAGAGTTCCTGACGACCACAGAGGAAAGACTGGAAAACAATAAGATTCAGATAGCCGAAGATTATGAGAATGTCGTAAATGTAGATATGGCTGAAGCTATCATGGACTTTTCCTGGGCACAGTATGTATATAACGCTTCCTTGAAAGTAGGAAACAGTATTTTGACACCTTCATTTATTGATTATATGCGTTAATAAAAAATAAAAAGAGAGAAGGGAGGAAATTTCATGGATCAACTCATTCAGATTACAACGGTTCCTATTCAATATGAGTTAAAGGTGAACAATGCGCGTTTAGAGTATTCACGTTCCAGCGCGGAATTGGAGATTCATAAAAATGAAGGCGGACTATCAATCAAAAGCCGTCCTGTCAAATTAAACCTGAATTCATTTAATGCAAGGAACTCTGTTGTTCCTACCACGGCAACCAGTGTAAAACAGGCGGCCTCCAAGGGACAGCAGGCAGCTTACAGTGCAACCGCACAGATGGTACAGGAAGGACAGCTTCTGTTGAAAGCAGATATCGGTCAGGATGCAATCGGTCAGATTCTTCAGCAGAGAACGGCTCAGCCTACCGGAGAATTCCAGCTCGGGTTTACTCCGTCCGCACCAGTGGATATCGAGTATGAAGCTCCGGATTTGACAATCAATTATGAGATGGATAAACTGAATTTTGATTTGAAGGTGGCTAACGGTAATTTCGAATTCATCCCAGGTAATATTGAAATGTCAATCACCCAGCGTCCGCAGGTATTGATTGAATATGTAGGCGGTCCTATTTATGTACCGAAGAGCGCAAATCCAGATTATGAACCATTAGATGTAAGGGCTTGATATAAGCCCTTACTTTTATATCAGGAGGTATGGTAAAATTGGAAATCAACGCAAACTATTTTGGGCAAATTTCATATGAAAAACAGGAATCCATCCACATTATCAATGGATTGATTGGTTTTGAATCTTATACAGAATATCTTCCTATCCCCTTTCACGAAGATAATGATTCTTTAATCTCTCTGCAAAGCCTGGAGGATGAAACACTTTCTTTTATACTGATGAATCCTTTTGGAATATATCCGGATTACGCCCCGTCTCTTTCCAAGCAGGACATGGAAGAACTGAAAGCAGAATCTCCTGAAGATATTTCCTTCTATGTAATCAGTGTTATCCGTGATTCTGTGGCGGACTCGACAGTAAACTTAAAAGCTCCTCTCATTGTCAATGCATTGAACCGGCAGGCAAAACAAGTTATCCTGGATCAGTCAGACTATACATTCCGGCATGCACTTGGTGACATCATGAAGGAGGAACGGTAATATGCTCATACTACAACGCAGAAAAGGACAATCCCTTTCTATCAATGACAATATCACTTTAACCATCGTCGACACCGGAGCTGACTGGGTCAAGCTTGCAATAGATGCCCCGAAAGAAATTCCGGTTCTCCGAACGGAATTACGGGAAGTAGCAGCTGAGAACCAGGCGGCTTCTAAAACAGTTTCCATGCAGGTGCTCGACAAAATCCTGAAACAGAAATAAAAAGTAAACGCAGAGCCTGACAGGCTCTGCATAAAGGTTACAAAAAATACTCCAGGATTCCCATAAATTTTGGTCAATAAAATCAACGGACAGCTTCTGCAGATTTGCACGAAACACGCAGTTTTGAAGCAGTTCGTTGATTTTTTTATAAATACAAATATCGTCTGATGCCGTCCCATGTCGAAAACCGTCATCATGATTTTATTGAATGCATCTTTTGAAAGTGTTACACTAATTATAACAGCGGGATTTACTTTTGGCTGCCTTAAATCAGGAGGAACGATCAATAATGATGCACAACATTGATATCAATAAAATGAACCGGCTAATGGAGGAAAATAACGATACAAAGCAGATTATCAGTCAATTGCTGGAAAATCATCATACTACGGTATCAACCATTGCACATGAAATCCGCAATCCATTGACTCTGGTATCCTCTGCTCTTCAGATGATACAGATTCAACATCCTGAAACGAAGGATTTTTCACATTGGAAGCAGACAATGGATGACATCGAATTTATGCGGCAGCTCTTAGATGAACTTTCTACCTTTAACAATGGAGACACTTTGCATTATTCCGTATTCTCTATTGAGAATCTGCTGAAGAATATTGCGATATCGTTTGCCATTTCTTTGGATGAAAGAGATTCTGACATCGAATTTTCCTCCTCAATTCCTGATGGTCTTGGCAAATTTACCGGTGACAAGATCAAGCTTGAAGAAGTTCTCCTGAATCTCCTGCGCAATGCAGAGGAGGCCGTTGAAAGCAATGGGACCATTCTTCTTTCTGCAGCCCGTAAGAAAGATATTATGACGATTCAGGTAAAAGATAATGGCTGCGGAATTCCGGAAGAATATATGGAATCTATTTTTGAACCTTTCAAAACATATAAAAAAGAAGGGACCGGCCTTGGTCTCTCCCTTTCAAAGCGTATTATTGAAGCACATGGCGGATCAATTTCTGTTATTTCCAAGAAGGGGCAGGGAACTGTTTTTACGATAAAACTTACTCAATAGCTGTTCAGAACTCCACTCCCGTTTTGCCTTTTGCCACCCCCAGAAAAATTTCAAGAATAAACCCGCAGGCCAGTCCGCCAATGTGTGCCGCATTGTCAACTCCTGCAGTAGTCAGGCCAAAATATAGACTTAACCCGACAAGGACAGCCAGCTTCTTTTTGTTTAACTGCCCTATGCGTCCTTTATTTCGGATGACTGCACATAGAAGAGCTCCCATCAGACCGAATACCGCTCCTGAAGCTCCCGCAGAGATAGCAGTATCTCTATATGCTATGTTCAGCAGCAGAGAACAGATATTACCTCCAATCCCGCTCAGGAAATAAATCACAAGAAAACGAATTTTTCCGATTTCCGGCTCCAGATTCCATCCAAGAGCACCAAGCATGACCATATTATTTAACAAATGGTCAATTCCAAAGTGAAGGAATATACTGCTCAAAAGACGGTAATATTCATGCCCCTCTACCACATAAGGCTCATACATAGCCCCATACCGCAGCATAAATGCTGCATCTTCTGATTTTCCCAACAGCATAAAAATTGCAAACACAACAATATTCGCGGTTATCAGTCCTATCGTACAAACGGCTTTCTGTTCTCTGTCTGATTTCAAAAAGAGTTCCCCCTTTTCTCTCTATTGGAAGCTTATGACAGCTTTCTAAAATATGTTTCTTTGCATTCGGATGATATCGCTATCATTATAATCCGTTTTATTCCTCATGTCCATCCGTTTCTAAAATCAAATCGTCCCAACTCCCCCAGCGTTTCCTGCGTATACCATTCGCCGCTTTCCTCCATGACTTCCACCAACCACCTTTTTCCCGTATTGTATCTGCGGTCTGCGTTGGTTCATATTTCGCATATACCGTACTGTCCTGTTTCTTTTCATGTGTATCCTCCTCTTCTGTCACATAAAATATATTTCCGATTCCTTTACTTTCACTCTGATTCTCATGGTAATCCTCATTTCTCCCATAAATTGTATAATCTTCAGAATGATGCTCCCCTTGATCTATATTCTGATTTTCAGATATCGCCCTGTTTTCTTTTTGTATATTTTCTTTATATATGTCTTGTTTTTGTCTGCCCTCGCTTTTACGATATTCGTTTCCGCCTTTTTCTTTTGGATTTCTTTTTCTTTCCTTCTCATGGGACTTATACTCTTTCATAATCAGTTCAAGGTCGTAATGTTCCTGAAGGGTTGCCTTATGCAGTTCATACGCCAGAAAGATTCCCTCTGTATCTTCGTAATCCAGCATTCTGACAAAATACTCTGTCAGTTCATGGAACAGCCTGTACAAGTCTTCTTTCATATTCGGAAAATAGCAGAAAAACCATTTTCCATCCTTATAAAATATATATTCGGGCTTTAAAACCAGACAATTCGGATTCAGCATATACTTCTGAAGTATCTCTGTCACCTCCAGAATCCGGGTCACGATGTCCTGTATCTCCTGCTTTTTTATACATGTATTTTCATACATCGATTTCATAGAAACCAGGCCGCTAATCTCATAAGTATATCTGGCCCTTCCTTCTACCTCACATCCGTCAACCTCTAAAATTCCCTCCAGATGGTTCTGCCGCAGCATTGGCATCTGGTAGTCCTCTTCATAGTGTTCCTCTTCATATATATGCAGGCAGAGCCTGTTCAATTTCGTCTCGAATTCTGCACGCTGCATGCCACAACACCTCCTAAATCAGTCTGAGTCTGCAATTTCACTGCTGCTAATCATATCCGCCGCCTCACCACTGCTAATCTGTCCTGCGCTGCCTGCACTGTCCGTATCATCCGTTTTTTCCAGGCTTTTCAGCATACGTTTCCGCCGGACTGCCTTTTCGGGTTCCGCAACTGCCGCACGCTGAAGAACATGTATCTTCATCTTTCCTCTCTCTGCACACGCACTGATTTCTACCCATTTTTCTGACACATTGGCAAATACCTGAATTCCGGAGAAAAATACCAATTTCCCTTGAATCCGTTCCTGATAAAGTTCTTCCAGCCCGACTTGTCCCTTTTTATCCGGCCTTCGTTCCATCTGTGCTCCTGTTACAGCAGTCTCACTTGCCGCCCCAATTAAAATATTTTTATCATGATAATAAAAGACCGTATATACAACGAGCAAAAACAGTAAAAGCACCATGGGAATCAAATACGACATCTCGACTGTAATAACACCTCGGAAGCCTTTTCTTCCTCGACCTTCATTTTTCATTCTGCCCTCCGTCTGAAATCATTTGAAAATAATCACAAATACATAAGAACCTACCAGAAATGGAATAAATGGAAGTGTTTTCTTCTTTTGAAAATCAAAGAATGCCAATAGTACCGTAGAACATCCTGCTGCCAGCAAAAAAGCAAGCATTAACAAAGCGAGCAGATTCCATAATCCTACGGAAATACCAAGAATAATAATTACAATGCTATCCCCGTATCCTAATGCTTCTCCGGTTAATTTACTGATCCATAAAAATGCTGCCCCTACTGCCGCTCCTGCAAGGCTTAACATGAATGAAGGCGAAATTCCCAGAAACATCTGCAGTAACGCCACTACTATCCCCGCTGCCAGTAAACGGTCCGGCAGTCTCTGGGTTTTTATATCCAACGCTGATAAATAACATAAATATCCCATACAGCATAATGTACTCAATAATCTCATTGATTTTTTCCTCTCAAACTTTCTTGTCTTATTACAATTTACTTATTACAATTTTCTGATCAACAACACCACAGTTGCATAAATCCTTCTGCCAAAAAGGCTGCGAAAGCGTTCTTCTGATTTTTATCCTTATATGTCCTGCACTCTATACATCATCCCGAACATCTGCTGCATGGGCCTCTTCCGTCAGTCTCAGATTTTTTTACGGCACGTACAGACCTTTTTAACCCGCTGCAGCTGAGCGAATTATGATACTTTCCCCCGCTGTTTGTGATATAAACCCCTGCCATAGCACTTCCATGAACACATTTTTCGCAGGCATGATATTTTCCTCCTCCCAGATTCCGTAAACCTGTCAGACCGGAAGAAGGCACAAACCGGATTGATAACTGCAAATATGTGCACTGGTAATTCGTATGGTAAACGCTCCCGCCATCCGTAACATAAACAATGCTTCCATCTTCGTTTTCAACTTCGGGTTTCTCATACCCTGTCCATGCTTTTACAGTAAATGCATCCTTCTGCCTCACACCCAGATTCATAAAGCCCGGAAATGGAAGCCGTATCCGGTAAGAAATATTTACATGAATCTCTCCTGTATCCGACTGGTACCATGAAGTCAGGCAAGATAATCCCGAACTGCCTCCTTCTATGATACTCCTATCCAAACGCTCTGAACCGATTGCATTGACCATATCCGATTTCAGCTTAAACAGGTTCAGCACCGGAATCATAACGATGTCCTCTGCCGCTTTTTTTGCTGCACTCTGTGCCGCAGAATGAATACTGATGCGGATTGCCTGTACTTCCAACAGACAGATCAGACACAGTACCGCAAACAGAAATATTGGGATTGAAAGCGCTGCCTCCACTGTCATACTTCCTTTTTGCTCTGGTATAGATGTCCGCTCCCGGTCAGGTTGTATTATGTATTTGTGCTGTTTTTTGTAAGCCATTTTCAATATTTTCCTTTCTTTAGTTTCCTTTTTGACCGGGTACTCCCGGACATCTATACCAACTGCCATACGCCTGTCCCAGGCGAGTATGCATGACCACATATACACTTGACTCACTGCTTCTCGGAAATAAACTATAGATATCCAAAATAAAGCGGAAATGTATATTGTACTCCATTCCATATATCTGCCGTATTCTGCAGCTTCACCTTCGTCACACAGGCATCCGCACGGAAAAATGGCAATCCTTTCTCGTGGATCATATTCTGTTCCAAACGGTCCAAAGTCCGCATAGTCAATTCGGAACCGCCTTTTATAAATAGCAGAATCTGCAGATACTGCTGATAAGTAAGCCCCTCCTCTGTGTCCCTTCCTTCCTGTGTATCTTCTGCCGTTCCAAGATGAAAGAGTCCGCTTAATTGAAGCTGCCATTTTTCTGTATTTTTATTCAGCGGGGTCCGCTTTCCTTCGAGCAGTGAACGGATATCCATTACACTTTCTCCGAAACTCCACAATATAAGCAGAACATATTTGACAGCCTTTTCAAGTTCCGGGTTCATTAACAGCATCGAAATCGTGACTGCCATTGCTTCTGCTTCCTCCTGTTTCTGCACGTCAGAGAGCAGATACTTGTAATTCATAGCAAATCGGAACATCAGTAATTGATTGATTGTGCTCTCCAGATTCTTCGCATCGCTTTCTTTTCCGCACAGCAGATACTCAATCTCATAATCCAGATTTCTGCCCTCTGCCTTTTGGTCCAGAGCGGAACTGAATTTCTCTAAAATATATTTCTCAAAAAGTATTTTTCCTTCCACACCCTGTATATTGCTCCTCTCCGGAAAACTACCTCTGCCTATCCGGAGAGCCCTGCCAGATACCTGTTCTCCCATCCGGATTGATTTATTAGATAAGTAAAAATTCTTTGGCAGAACCAATGACAGAATTCCCTCTCTTTTCGCCGAAGCCAGTCCATAAGCCTCCTCTGGCAGCAATTCCTGATTTTCCGCAAGGACCTCATCCAACTGACCCGATATTTCCTTTCCTTGTATCTCCTGCTCCTCCCAATGCTCCGCCAGTCCTGTCAGATTTTGTACAAGAGATATCCCGGTACTGCTTTCCATCGACTCCAATACCTGTTCCCGGAATGCCTGCCCATTATTATCAGTCAAAAGCTGGATATCTGTCAATTCCTGTTGAACTCCTGCGCTCCCGTAATACGCCATCCTGTCCAGAAGCAGACTTTCTTCAAACTGTCCTCCCGCATAGGTTCCATCAATTGCAAAAACCTCATACTCTTCGCAAAGATCCTTCTGGTATTCTCCAAAAAGGGAAAATACCGCCCGGTCTGCATCCAGTCTTTTCCTGTTTTTCGTTGTCTGAATTGCCGCACTTTCTGCCATTGCTAATATAAAGGACACCAGAAGAACAAAAATCAGACTTAAGAACGCGGTGATTTCTCCCTTTTTCATATATTCTGCCTCAAATATTACCGCTCTCGGTCGTGATTTTCTGGAAGATTGTATTTACCAGTTCCGTAAGCTGAGTTTTAAATATCAGAATCAGTGCAATGATTACGACAAGAATCAGCAGCAATTCAATAACAGACATTCCTGAGTTGTCCTGTAATACCTGAACTCCATAACATATTTTACTCTTTATTTTCATTCCTATCTTTTTTATAATATTCATTTTTTCTCCTTTCCTTTGTAACCACCTGCAGCGCAAGTGACTGTCGCCCAATAAACTGTAAATCATATTTGAATGGAAAAGAATGCCGGTACAACAATTATAACAAGCACGACTGCCAGCATTAAAAACATGGGAATCAGCATCTTTGTTCCTGCCTCTTCTCCCAACTGTTTTGCAAGGCTCTTCCTCTCTTCAAACGCCTGTTTCGCTTCCTGGTTTAACAGCGACGTAAGCCCTTTTGTCCCCTTTTTCAGATTCTGGGAAAGTATAGCTGCAAACTTTTTATAAGTCTGGAGTCCGCATCTTTCACCAAATTTCTCATAGCATTCTCCTTCGGGACTGCCGCCCTGAATTTCATGCATTGTATAAATCATCTCCTCATAAACCGCCCTTTTTCCTTTTATCTCCTTCTGGCTTTCGTAATCACCGACAATCCGGTACCATGCTTTTCTTACCGTCATGCCTGCACCAAGATATAAAGTAAATTTACTGACCATCTGCGGATAATCGAGAGCCAGCTGCATCTCACGTAATTTTATCTCCTGTTTCTTCTTTTCCTGCTCAGACACGTAAAGAAACAGTGTAAGTACAATCCCCAGGAGCATAAGACCTGCCGCACGGAAATTTCTTCCATGCTTCCATATGACCGGAGTACCGTCTATACTTGAAGGAAGCCGTAAATTTTCTTCTTCTCTGCTCTCCTCGTCCAATCGTTCAATTTCTTCATTCAATTTTTTCAGTACTTTCTCCGTGCGGTTCAATATCGGCGGATAAACCCGTGCATAAAATGATATCTCCGCCCTCTCTTCTCCATAGCTTAAAACAGCCTTCAGTTTCACCAATGTTCCGTCATCGGTCAGATTCTCCGGACGAAGCTCGCCTTGAAGGTTCATCACTTCATAATTATCTAATTCCCATGATACCCGGATTCCCGTATCCGGTATCTCCGACACAAGATTTAATCTGCTCCTTACTTCATCCAGACTGCTGTTCTCTCCAAGCACCAGATTCTCCAGATTCTCTTCGGTAGTTTGAACTGCCTGCTCAAACTGCCGTCCGGTATATTCCTGTTCACTGATGGTTATGGTTATATTTTCTTTCAGTTCTCCAACGACCACTCTCAGTTCTTCTTTACGCTCTCCTTCACCGTGCCCGTTCCGGCTTAATACGCCTGCACCGCTTTTATCGTGCGGAATCTGCTGGTTATTATCTATCCAAAGCACCAATAATGCAACCGCACTGACCGATAAGAACACCGCTCCCATCTTCATGTACAGCGGATTCCATTTTCCGCTTATAATTGACTTCTTTTCTGCCTTTCCTTTTTTTCTTATCTTCATCGTGTATGCCTTTTTCAAATATTCATTTTTCTGCGGCTTTCCTTCAAGATAAATGCACCCTGAAAATACTTTGTTCCGGCTTTTTATACCTCAATCTGTATCATTTTCGTTCCAAGCCTCCAGGCAAACGCATAGACTCCCAGACAAATCGTCATCAATATAATTCCTGGAATGCCTCCGTACAATACAGACAAAAATTCCGGAAATGCCATACGCATATACAGCACCATCCCCAGAGGAATGATACACATTACATGGAATTCCAGTTTTTTCGCGGAAAGCAATGTCCGGATTTCCCGTTCCACCTCAATTTTATCTCCGATGACTTTTACCGCATTTTTTAAAATTGCGATACTGTCTCCTCCGGTGCGTTTTGCCATTGCGAACACTGTCACAAAATTTTCTACATCTTCCTGACGGATACGTCCTGCCATTTCCTTTAATACTTGCTCTGCCGTAAAATTCATATCCAACCCATGTATCATCCGGCTGAACTCCCTCAGAATCCGGCTGTCCTGCAGATAAAGAACCCGCAGATCCTTTTCTGTCGCCCTGATTGCATTTTCTACGGAATATCCGGCTTTTAAAGCAGATGACAAAGTCTGCATCCCATTCTGAAACTGTTCCCGAAACTCCATTTCCTTTTTCCGGCAGGTATCCTCTCTCCATTGATGGAAGTAAAAAACACTGACCGGTATCATAAATACTGCTGCAATCCACGTATTGTAAAAAAGATAGGACAACATTCCATTGAGCAGGACTGCCTGTAAAACTGCCGATATATATTCCTTATGCCGGATATCCTGCTGCCAACAGCTTGTCCCGATGAACCAGTTCTTCCACCTTCATAAGCTTTCCCTGAACTTTTTCACTTTTCATTCCCTCCTCTCGAAATTCAAATAACGTCTGCATCTTAATCCGTCCATCTTCATATCCAAGCACTTCTACAATCTGCAGAACTTTTCTCGTTTTATCCCGGAGCCGCCCCAGATGGATGATAATGTCTATTGCAGATGCAATCTGTCTCTGGATTGCCACAAGCGGCAAATCAATCCCCATCATCATCATAGTCTCCAGACGATGCAGCATATCCGCCGGATTATTAGAATGCCCGGTAGACATGGAACCACTATGCCCATTGAGCATGGCCGAAGAAATCATATCCACTGTTTCATCTCCTCGGACCTCTCCCACCACGATCCTGTCTGGACGCATCCGAAGCGCAGATTTTATCAGGTCCCGGATGGTAATGGCTCCTTCTCCCTCCAGATTTGCATTACGTGCTTCCAAGCGTACAAGATTCGGCACTCCTCTTATCTGAAGCTCTGCATTATCCTCAATTGTAATAATCCTTTCATCTTTCGGGATATAATCTGACATCGCGTTTAAGAACGTAGTCTTTCCGGAACCTGTTCCTCCGCTGACGAAAATATTGTATTTCGCCTTTACGATCATTTTTAAAAATTCCACAACCTCTTCATTTACGCTTCCCCATGAAATCAATTGATCCATCGTCACGGTTTCCTTCGGAAACTTACGGATTGTCATAATCGGTCCGTTCAAGGCCACAGGCTTCAGCACAACATTTACCCTGGAACCGTCTTCCAATCTGGCATCTGCAATCGGAGACAGCTCATTTACATAACGGTTTGTTCCCGCCACAATCTGTTGGATTACATCTTCCAGTTTTTCTTCGGACATAAATTTCCTGTCCGACTGAATGATCCGACCTTCTTTCTCTAAGAAAATTTCATCCGTACCATTGATCATAATCTCTGTAATCGTCTCATCCTCCACCAGTTCCTGCAGGACATCTAGTTTACGGAATGAATGGAATAAATGCCTGCTGCATCGAATCTGTTCTTTCAGCGGCATATATTCTTTTTCTGATGCTTCCTGAATGACCTCACGTATCAGGTCTGTCAATTCTTCATCTCCGATGTCTCTGGTCAGATCCATTCTGTCCATGACATCTGCATATAACTGTTCTTCTTTCATTTTCCTTTCATTTTTTTCTGGATTGTCTTTTCCAGTACCTTTTCCTTCCCTGTCTTTCTGAGATTTTCAGCATACTGATTCAGCTTGGCGCGAGCCGCGCCGTCTTCGATATAAGGAGTGTATACCGTATCACAGGCCTCCAGTATCTGAAATAATCCGTTCACACTGTCTCCTAAGTCTAAAATCACTTTTCCATAAATACAATTTTCCAGAATCTGATCAAATAATTTCAGCCATTCCTCCGCAGATACTCCTTGCATATCCTGTACATAAGTCATCGGGAAAATATAATCTAATTCTTCATCCTGCCCAACCATCGTGCTGATACGCAGTCCTATATTTCCTCTTTCCTGCCGCGCATAATACAGCAGATCCGCCAGCGTCTGTCCTGTCTGGTCCTGGAAATAGAAATCTCCTCCTGCATACTCTTCCAAATTCAGGTATAGAACAGGTTCTTTCTTCGCAAGTTCCCTGCCCAGTTCCATAGCAAACTTCGTTTTTCCAATCCTATGGATCGGTGAATATATTCCTATGAGTCTTCCTCTTACCTCTGTCTTACACACCGACAGTGGTACCTGTTTTTCCGTCTCTGCAGATGTCATATATTTTTCATCTTCATTCTGCGGTTTGTTTACTTTTACATTTTTTTCTTTTACACCTTCTTTCTGGTTCCGTACATTCCGTTTTTTGGGAATCTGCCTGGACTTTTCTCCATTCTGTATCAGAGACCAGATTGCTTCCGCGGACTGATATCTATATACACTTTTTTCGTTTTCCGCAATGGAATCCTGCATATTTTTTACTAATACAAATTTCCTTTCCGCCGAAATGTTTTGCCGCTGGCACAGTGGATATCCTCTGTCAATCAACAGAATCCGAATTGTCTTCTGCTCCGCAAATCTTTCCAGTTCTTCTATAGTGTGAAACAAATACATCTGTACTTCCGTTTTTTTGTTTCTGGCAAACATCTGTAGAAGATTTCTGGAATACTGCTTTTCCTGATCACAAATCACAAGGTTTCCTTCATACAATTTATACCTCCTTTCCCGTTCCGGATGAACCGGAAGAACGATTTTGCCATTACCGGCAAATATCATTCATAAAAATCCTTCAGCCGCTGCTTAGGTGCCATAGAGAAATAGACGGGCAAATAATTTTCGTTATTTCCATATGGAGTTCCTTACTTCACGGTTTGAAAACTCTGCTGCGAATGTGCAGCGTGATAAAAATGATGATTGGGAATTCAGACTCTTCCAATCTTAAGATATATCCCCATTAAGAAATATTGCGGGATAAAACAACAGTAAGAATTTTGTTGTGTAAGTCGTATTATAAACACACTTTTTCTGAAAGTCCAGAGCTAATTTTTATTTTATCAAATTTTGTAAGATTCTTACAAATTTTGATAAATCAGAATACCATAGAGAAGGCAGACTCCGGGGACGCCAAGTGTTCCGCTGGCGAGAAAGGAAACCGCATTTAATCCTACTTTCCATGCATTTTCATCGGGGATTATATATTGGTTGATAAAAAAGATCAGCCCCATGCCCAAAACCGCACGTATGATAAATTTTACCAAAAATGATACCTGCTTCTGTTCCATTTCACATTCTCCTGTCCGATGAATCTCTACTTTATGACACGGATAAAAATACCGTCTCTGTGATTGATATATTCTATTCATATAAGATGAATTTTATGCTTTCCTATGATTGGATTCTCCCAAAATGCAAAGAACTTGCCACTGGCAGCTTCTTTCGCATACTATGGTATCAAAAAGGCCGCCGTAAAAAACACAGCAGCCTTTCTAGTATTATTATTTGTTTTCCTCCACTTCAATCTTACGAATCTTTTTCGTGCGGATTTCTTCACAGATTTCATTGATAAACGCATCCAGAGACTTCTGTCCTTCATCACCCAGGTAACGGCTTCTGACGGATACGACACCTTCTTCTTCCTCCTTGGCGCCAACTACCAACATATAAGGAACTCTGTTCAAACGGGCCTCACGAATCTTGTATCCCATTTTCTCAGAGCGCTGGTCTACGGAACAACGGATGCCGTTCGCTTTCAACTTGCTCTCCACCTGTGCCGCATAGTCATGGTATTTGTCTGAAATCGGAATCACACGCACCTGTTCCGGACACAGCCAAGTCGGGAACAGACCTGCATACTTCTCAATGAGCCATGCCAGAGTTCTTTCATAACAGCCCATAGAGGTTCTGTGGATAATACACGGACGCTTCTTATCCCCGTTTTCATCAATAAAGTACATATCAAACTGTTCTGCCAGCAGAGCATCCCACTGAATCGTAATCATAGTATCTTCTTTGCCGTATACGTTCTTGGCATTGATATCTACCTTCGGTCCATAGAATGCGGCTTCTCCCACATCCTCCACAAACGGAATATTTAACTCCTGGAGCATGTTACGGATGTGCCCTTCTGTCTCTTCCCACACTTCTGGTTCACCGATATATTTCTCCTTATTTTCCGGGTCCCATTTGGACAAGTGATAAGTCACATCCTCCTCCACACCCAGAACCTGCAAACAATGCTGTGCCAGCGCGATACATCCCTTAAATTCTTCTACCATCTGGTCTGGCCTTACAACTAAGTGCCCCTCGGAAATCGTAAACTGACGCACACGTGTCAAACCATGCATCTCACCGGAATCCTCATTACGGAACAAGGTAGATGTCTCACCGTAGCGCAGAGGCAAATCGCGATAGCTGTGCTGTTCTGACTTGTAGACATAATACTGGAACGGGCAGGTCATAGGACGAAGTGCAAACACTTCCTTGTCTTTGTCCTCATCTCCCAACACAAACATTCCATCTTTATAATGATCCCAGTGTCCGGAAATTTTGTACAAGTCACTCTTCGCCATCAATGGAGTCTTAGTGCGGACATAGCCCCACTCATTGTCCTCCAAATCTTCAATCCATCTCTGGAGCTCTTTCAGCATAATTACGCCGTTCGGCATCAGAAGAGGGAGCCCTTGTCCAATCACATCTACCGTGGTAAATATTTTCATCTCGCGCCCCAGCTTATTATGGTCACGCTTCTTCGCTTCCTCCAGCATATTCAAATGCTCTTGCAGCTCGTCCTTTGTACCGTATGCTGTTCCGTAAATACGTGCAAGCATCTGATTCTTTTCGCTGCCTCTCCAATAAGCTCCGGAGGAAGAAATCAACTTAAAGGCTTTCACACCTTTGGTGCTCATCAGGTGCGGACCGGCACATAAATCAACCCAATCCCCCTGGGAATAAAAGGAAATCTCTGCATCCTCAGGCAAGTCTTCAATTAATTCCACTTTGTAAGGCTCATTTTTTTCTTTAAAAAATGCGATTGCTTCCTCTCTGGATTTTGTAAAACGCTCAATTTTAGCGCCTTTTTTGATGATTTTTTTCATCTCTTTTTCAATGGCATCCAAGTCTTCCCTGGAAAACGGTGCATTGTCAAAATCGTAATAAAATCCCGTATCAATGGACGGCCCTATAGCTACCTTTGCATCCGGATAAAGCCTCTGTACGGCCTCCGCCAACACATGGGATGCAGTGTGGCGCAGAGCTGCCAGTCCCTTCTCATCCCTGGCTGTGAGAATATTTAACTGGCAATCACTGTCCAGCACGGTACGTAAATCTACTACCTCGCCGTTTACCTCACCGGCACATGCAGCACGTGCCAGTCCTTCGCTGATATCATAGGCGATATCAATAATGGATTTTGCTTCTGCATATTCTTTTGTTGAACCATCTTTCAATGTAATAATCATGTCTGTTCATTTCCTTTCTAAGATTGCAGATGGAATGATAGAACGCAAGATGCCTCGCCGCTGTGTATATACATGAAAATGTGCATCCCCCGGAGAGTTTTTATTCTAAAGATAAATTTGGAGAAATTTCCTTTAGAATAAAAAAAGTCCGTCCCTGTGACTCCGAAGAATCACAAGGGACGGACTAAAATTCTTAGCCGCGGTTCCACCCTTCTTGCTGTCTGCTAAAGAACACTCATAAAAAACGCTTATGTTCCTTATACAAAAAACCACTTTAGGAAACTATAAAAAAAATAATACGAAACCGGGATGTTCTTGAATCAATCTTAGCCTGGTTCCTTAGATAACTGCTTATAGTTCCTTGATGATAACGGAATCACCGGACCGGATTGGGGTCACTCGGAGGTAGTTTTCAAATGCTTCTGCAGTAAGATGCTTTCAGCACTGATGGCTGTATCTGATTGGATACATAACCGCTTACAATCAGATTCTTCATTCAGGCACCTCTCTCTGGAAAGTTCCACATTCTACTCGTCTCGTCTGCGTGTTGTCTTTCATCTGCTTTGTGTTTTATTATAAGCAGGAGAAATCGGATTGTCAATATTTTGTACAATATTCCGTACTTTTTATTTTTAGCATTATAACAGATAATTGCCAAAACATAGGATTGCAACTTCCGTCAAACCACATTATAATAACTATAAAAAATTATGGAGAACATACTTATGAGAAAAATCACTCTTGGAAAAACCAATATCACCGTAAATAAGAATGGCTTTGGAGCCCTGCCCATCCAACGTATTTCCGATAAGGAAGCTGTCTACCTTCTGCACAAAGCCTACGACCATGAAATTAATTTTTATGACACTGCCAGATTCTACACGGACAGTGAAGAAAAATTAGGACTGGCTTTCGCAGACCGGCGGGATAAAATTTATATTGCTTCTAAAACTGCCGCCGAAAATGTAAACAATTTTTGGAAAGATTTGGAAACTACCCTACGCAATCTAAAAACAGATTATCTGGATATCTACCAGTTCCACAATATCCCCTTCTGTCCCAAGCCAGGAGATGGAAGCGGACTTTATGAAGCAATGCAAAAAGCAAAGGAGCAGGGAAAAATAAGGCATATTGCCATCACGAACCATCGTCTGGCCGTTGCCCGTGAAGCCATTGAGAGCGGACTCTATGACACATTACAGTTCCCCTTCAGCTATCTGTCTTCCGAGCAGGAACTTGAACTGGTCAAAAAATGTGAGGCCGCAAATATGGGATTTATCGCCATGAAAGCCCTGGCCGGCGGACTGATTAACAATTCCGCAGCAGCCTACGCATATATGCTTCCGTTTGAACATGTACTTCCGATTTGGGGAATCCAGAAAGAAAAAGAACTGGATGAATTCCTGTCTTATCAGGAAAACGAGCCTGTTTTGGAAGGAGAACTGGCTGCTGCCATCCAGCGGGATAAGGACGAGCTGCAAGGTGAATTCTGCCGCGGCTGCGGATACTGTATGCCATGTCCAGCAGAGATTGAAATCAGCACCTGCGCAAGAATGTCCCTTCTGATCCGCAGAGCGCCTTCCTCCGAACAGCTTACCGAGGAGGCACAGGCCATGATGAAGAAAACCGCCGAATGCCTGCACTGCGGAAAATGTAAGGAGAAATGTCCTTATGGACTGGATACACCGGCTCTTTTGGAAAAGAATTACAAGGATTATCAGGAAATACTTGCGGGGAAAGAATATTAATTTGTGTAATAATTTTTGAAGCTTTTGGCAAAAAAAGGGGGCTGTGCGACAGCCCCTCATATTTTATATTTTCAAATGTTTTTCTACAATTATACTACAACGTCAAAAATCTGTTTTCCTTTATATGTGACCCAACCCATTCGTGTTTGCTTCTGTTTACGAAAATCAAAGGTCAGCAAATATCCTTTATCGGCATGTTTGCTTTCCAGATAATCATATAGCTGTTCATATGCCTCTTCATGTTTTTTGACTCCATACCAACGCTTCAATTCCAGAATATACTGATCCGCTCCATAATCTACAACAATATCCATCCTGCGTTCTGTATTGGTACGGGACTCTATGTGGTAAAATCCCTTGCCATTAATTAAGGGTTTCAAATACATAAGAAACAGAATTCTTCCGTTTTCCTCCAGAAATTTTCTATTTTTTACATTTGTAAAAAGCTCTTCATAATGCATGGAAAATTTCTGTAATACATATTCCATATTGAAATGCCCATTCTGTATCACATCTTCTGACAAGACTCCGGTGATTTTCAACTGTTCTTTATTTTCCAGATTCTTGGATATGAAATAATTTGCAATCTTTATCTCAAACATCCGATTATCAATGACCGCGCATCCCTCTTCATTCCGTATAAATCCGAAGGTAGCCGCAAGGTCAACCGTTGGATTGGTACGCTCAAAATTCTTTTCCAGTCCCAAAATTAAAAGCTCGTACATAAATGACCGCAATGCCTCATTATTTTCCAGATGGTGGGAAATGTCATCAAACAGGGGGTTTTTCTCTGAGAGAATTTTTTTGGCCGCCATCTGAATTCCGGCGTAATCCCAGGATAATCCGCTCTCATCAACCATCTGGCATATCCTGCTTACGAGAAACGGATATCCTCTTGTGTAACGCCAAATCTGAGACGCAGCTCCTGTAATATCCATCCCCGTGTGATGGTCCATTTCATATTCTGATAACATAGAGCTAATCTCACGGACGGAAAAGGACATGTCAACATCAAAATCTGCCGCAATATTCCATGGAGAGTTATACTTCATGTCTCCGTCCGAAAGCACGGCATATCCTTTTTCCACCATGCGCAGCTTTATATTCTTGATATCATAAACCCCGACCAGAACTACACTAAAGAAGGTAAAGTCCTCCTCTGCTTTTCGGGCAAGATACTTTTCGCGGAGCATACCAAGAAAATGTAAAAAAACCTGATTATCCGATGCCTGGTCCACTTCATCAATCAACAATACAACTTTCCGGTCCATACAGAAATCCGTAACCTTTTCAGAAAGTCTTAAAAAGCTATCCATTTCTTTCGGATAATCTATCCACTGCGCGATGTCCTCTTTTCTAGCTGATGAAAAACGAAGACTCTTTCCAAAAAGTTCATCAAATCCAAGGCAAAACTTACTTTCACTAGAAAAAACAGTTCCTCCAATTCCTTCAAAACTGATTCTGGATACAATGAAATCTGCGTTCAAACTCTTTTTTAAAACCTGCAGAGTGGTTGTCTTTCCATATTGTCTGGCACGGTTAATCGTGAAATATTCCTCTGCATTGACCATAGCCTGAATCTGTTTTACTTTATCAGAAATGTCGACCATATAATCTTTCGCCGGCGTACACAACCCAGTTACGTTAAAATGCTTCATTCTATCCACCTCCAGGACATTTCTTCCATTCCCTTAGAGAATCCCTGCAAATTTTTACAATTTCCCTATGAGTTCTTTTTTCGGTTTAACCTGATAAAATACAACAGATTAATCATAATCCCAAACACTGTTGCACTCGGCGCAGCCAGTCCGATCATGGTAAGATTCGCATCCGGCTGTATACTCATAAAATAGGACATTGGCAGACGCACAATAAATGTCTGGGCAAATACCTGCAAGCAAGTCTCCCCGGAAAAAGGAAAACAACGCGATTGGGATTCCAATACTTCCGCCGATAAACATCCCTGTAACCATAGCCTGTTTCACACGTTTTTCCAGACCTGCGCCTACGTTCTGCGCAACAAAAGATGCCATGGACTGCATCAGCGCACCCGGCACCAGCATGACAAAGCTTACGATTTTATTTGCCACGCCATATCCGGGCTGATACGGATATATTCTTTTTTCATGGCAAAAGGCGGTTTCCGCTTTATGATGATGATAACAGACAGTCCCACACTGACCGCCTGCGCCATCACGGTTGCAAGCGCAGCACCCGCCACATTCCATTTAAACACTGCGATAAACAGCAGGTCCCCTAAAATATTCACAACACACGCAATCCCGACAAAGACAAGCGGCATCTTGGAATCGCCGATTCCCCGGGAAATACTGCTGATTACGTTATATGCAATGATGAAGAAAATACCGCCGCCGCAAATACGGACATACAGCACGGTGAGGTCAAGAGCTTCCTTTGGAGACTGCATCAGAACCGCAAGGGGCCTTGCAAATACCAACATAATTACTGCAATAATCACTGCTAAGACCGCAAACAGGCAGAGTGCGCCGCCAACAGCCTCCCCTACTTTTTCTTCCTTCTTTTCTTCCATCTTTGCTTTTCTCCTTCCCGATCACAGTTCCTTATTCATAGAAAAAATCAAAATCCGAATACGTTGATTCAAAGGCTTCTAAGCGGGTACGGATCAGCTCCGGCCTTTCTTCTTTAATCTTATCAACAATCGCATCAAATAAAGCATACAGGCACACTTGCGAGACAAAACCCATATCATCTTTTAAAGGCGCGGCCTGTACCGTGTAATCTGATATAGAAAAAAACGGAGAGGATGGTACATCTGTAAATGAAATCAGGCATGCACCATGCTTTTTCATGGAACTGGCATACTGATATGTCCATTTTGTATAACGTGCGAAAGCAATGCTGATCAAAACCGTTTTTTTTGTCACGTTAGACAACAGATCAAATCGCGGGTCATAAAATTCGTGGATAATAAACGTATTCCCCAAGAGAAGGTTCAGCCGGTTTCCCAGCCAGCTTGCAGCGCTGAAAGAAGAACGTGCACCTGTAACAAGAATATGGTCCGCATCTAATAGCACGTGGCAAATCTGCACAATGAGGTGTTCATCCACCGAGGCCGTCCAATTGGTCAATGCAGCTACTTCTTTATTTAGCGTATTAAAAACACTGCCGGCTGTTTTGGGCGGTTCAGGAATCGTACGCTGCGGACTTTTCAAAATATCCGATTGAAGTTTTTGCTGCATGGAAGAAAAGCTTTCAAATCCCAGAGAATATGCTAAACGTATAATCGTAGTTTCGCTTACTGATATTGCTTTACTCAATTTTGCCAAAGTAGCATAACTGAACACGTCTTTATTTTCCAAAATATATTCGGCAACCTTACGCTGCCCCGCAGATAACGTGGGGAGTTTATCATAAATCAACTGTTCCAGGGTCATAATATATTTCCTCCTACTAAACATTCGAATATTTCATCTGTCATAGGTATGTTTCCTTCGTTTATAATCAATCTGCTATACAGATTGATTGCCTGCTGCCGTTGCTGAGAAGTCTATTTTGAGTATAACATGAGGTTGAAAAAAAAGCAAAAAATTCTTCATACCCAACCTATAGAGAAAAAACATAGCAGAAATTACATAGCAATTTAGTAAAACCGCACAAAAACAAAGAACAAAAATTGTTTATATGTCACTATTTACAGAATTATTTACTTGATATAGAATAGAATTAAATTATTCATGAATAACTAAAGAAGAATTAAATACTTTACAAAAAAACGAACTGGAGGAATGAGAATGATTTTAAAACAACCTGAAACATATGGAATTGAGTCTGCAAGGCTTCTGAAACTGGTTCAGGATATGGATTCAAAAATTGAAGACATGCATTCTATTGCAGTTGTCTGCGATGAGGATATTGTATTGCTGAAATGTAAAGAACCCTATACGGAAGATGCGCGCCAGATGATGCATTCCTTTGCAAAAAGTATGAACAGTCTTGCGGTAGGAATTGCAATCCATGAAGGCAAATTAAACCTTAATGATAAGATTGTTGACTATCTTGGAGAATATTTGCCTGAAAAATACGACAAACGAATTGAAGAATTGACTGTAAGAAATTTATTGACCATGGCCGCAAGTTCGTGCAGACTGAGTACTTATTTCAGAGGAGTGGAAAGCTCATGGATCAGCCACTATTTTACATTTGAACTGCCCCACGACCCAGGCACATATTTTCAGTATGATACCGGTGCCAGCTATATTTTGTCAAGCCTTGTGACAAAAACAATGGGAAAGACAACTCTGGAAGTGTTGAATGAGCATGTGTTTGAACCTATGGGGATTAAAAATGTGGATTGGCTGAGCAGTCCGGAAGGAAATACGGTCGGAGGATGGGGACTATACCTAAATACACCGGATATCGCCAAAATCGGAATCCTGTTGGCGAATCTAGGCAAATGGGAAGGACAGCAGCTTGTTCCTGAAGAGTATCTCACAGAAGCAGGAAACAAGCAGATCCAGACACCTATAGAAGCTGATAACCCGTATGGATATGGATATCAATTCTGGATTGGACCTGAAAAATCGTTCTGTGTATTCGGTGCATTCGGACAATGTGTCATCGTAAATGCAGACAAAAAAATGGCAGTCATCGTAACAGCAGGAGCCAGTGACAAGTCAGGCAACCCCAACAGGAAGATCAGCTCAATTGCAAATGAAGAACTGCTGATTCCTACGGAAAGAGGCTGCATTCCCGAAGACAAAAAAGCATTTGAAGAACTGAAAGCATATCTGGAAGAACTGAAACTGCCTTATGCACAGGGAGAAAGCACTTCGGAGAAAGAGAGACATTTCTTTGACAAAAAGTTTGTTTTAGAAAATAACGACAGCAATATCAATGCTCTTTGTATCAGCAGAACAGCTCCGGATACCCTGAAAATTGTATTCGAAATATATGGAAAAAAGATTGAGGCTGCAGCAGGATACAAACACTGGATAAATCAGGAATTGATATTTGAGGAAGAATTGCATCATTCCCATAGTTTTTCTTATGCATTTGAAGATGAGTATACATTAGTGATTAAGCACTACTTACTAAATACATCCGGGTTTGATCAATATGTCCTGAAATTTAATGACGGGCATATGGATGGTGTGGTTACGACCAGTGTCAAACTTGGAGGCAGCGAACCTGTAAATCTGGTTGGAAAAGTGGAGAGAGAGGGATAAAAAATGGATATGAGTTTATTGGGTATTGTTATTGCTTTAGCGGTCTTGATCATTATCTGCTATCGGAAATTTAATCCGGTAGCCGGAACACTGGTCTGTGTAATTATATTAGCGATTTTCGGCGGGATGCCGATCATAAGCACAATCACAGATACTTATTTTACAGGGTTTTCTGAGTTTTTGAAAAATAACTTTCTGTTATTTGCAACAGGAACGGTATTTGCCTCCGTTATGGAAGGCTCCGGCGCGGCGGCGGCATTTGCCAAAATGATTTATTCCAAGGTCGGAGGCCGGGGAGCCATTTACGGATGTATGGTTGCAGTCCTCATTCTGGGATATATCGGAGTCAATGGATGGGCATTAATGTTTATTGCATATCCTATTTTCCTCTGCGTATTTAAACAGGAAAATCTTCCGCGCTGGCTGATACCTGGTGTGATTTATACGTCTCTTGCATATAATTCATCTATGTTCCCAGGCTCACCGTCTATTTTGAACGTGCTCCCCACTCAGTATCTTGGAACGAATACTATGGCAGGGGCAGGGCTTGGTATCGCAACCGGTATATTTACAAGTATTTTATGTGTGACTTATCTGGAGTACGAATTCAGAAAAGCAAAGAAAAACAACGATGGTTTTGTAATTACTCCTGACATTGAAGAAAAAATGGACGCGTTTGAAAAAATGGAAATTGTGAAACCATGGCGCTCGATTATCCCGATGGTCGTGCTGTTTATCTTGCTTAATGTATTTAATCTGGATGTAAATGTATCAATTATCATTGCCTCATTTACCTGCGTGGGACTGTATTGGAATACCACTCCAAAAAAACTGGATCTTATGGATGATGGTATAAAACGTGCAAGCATGGTAATCATGAATACTGCAGCAGTTGTAGGATTCGGATATGTTGTAAAATCCACGGCAGGATTCCAGAATCTGATTGATATGCTGGCAAATTTAGGTGGAAATCCATTAGTATCTTTTGCCTCTGCCACAACATTGATTGCAGGTGCAACCGGGTCCGGGTCCGGAGGAATCGGAATCGCAATGGAAGTATTTGCGCAGAAATATATGGAGCTCGGTGTGAATCCGGAGGTTATGCACCGTGTTGCAGCTATCGCTTGTAACGGCCTGGATACACTGCCTCATAACAGTATGGTCATTACCTGTCTGATGGCATGCGGTATGACCCACAAAGAAAGCTATAAGCCGATTTTTATCACATCCGTATGTATTACGCTCATCGGACTTGTATTTGCCGTGATTTTAGGTATTGTATTTTATTAAAGGGCTGCATACAGGCAAAAGTTTTACAGGCTTACAGGCAGCTTCTAAAACCGTGTAAGGTATCATATTAAAACAGATACGGAAAGGGAAAAATACATGGATTATGCAGTTGAATCATTAAAAATGCACTATGCATTAAGAGGAAAGTTGGAAATGTCATCTCGTGCACCTGTGGATACCAGTGAGGCTTTGAGCCTGGCTTATACGCCGGGTGTCGCACAGCCTTGTCTTGAAATCCAAAAAGATGTGAATAAAAGCTTTGAGCTGACGAGACGATGGAATACCGTGGCAGTAGTCACTGATGGCACGGCTGTCCTGGGACTAGGGGATATCGGTCCAGAAGCAGGGATGCCGGTTATGGAAGGAAAGTGTGTACTATTTAAAGAGTTCGGAGATGTGGACGCGATACCGCTTTGCCTGAGGACAAAAGATGTGGATGAAATTGTAAATACAGTTCGATTATTGTCAGGTAGTTTTGGCGGCATTAATTTGGAGGACATCTCTGCCCCCAGATGCTTTGAAATTGAACGGAAATTGAAAGAGTGCTGTGATATCCCGATTTTTCACGATGACCAGCATGGCACGGCGGTCATTACACTTGCCGGAATGATCAATGCACTAAAGCTAGTGAAAAAAAGACTAGATGAAGTAAAAATCGTCACCTCCGGAGCAGGGGCGGCAGGTGTTGCCATTATAAAACTTCTGATGTCAATGGGCCTGAAAAATGTCATTATGACAGACCGAAAAGGGGCTATTTTTAAAGGCCGTGACGGACTCAATCCAATCAAGAAAGATATGGCAGAAATTACTAATTTTCATTATGAAAAGGGAAGCCTTGCAGATGTAATCAAGGGCGCTGATGTGTTTATAGGAGTGTCCGCACCCGGGACGCTTACCCCGGATATGGTCCGAAGTATGTCCAGGGATGCCATTGTATTTGCCTGTGCCAATCCAACCCCAGAGATTTTTCCTGAAGAAGCAAAGGCGGCCGGAGCAGCGGTCGTGTCAACCGGACGTTCCGATTTTCCGAATCAGGTGAATAATGTATTATGCTTTCCAGGACTCTTCCGCGGCGCACTGGATGCCCGCGCATCCGATATCAACGATGAAATGAAGATTGCAGCGGCATACGCGATTGCAGGATTAGTAAGTGATGAAGAACTTTGTGCAGACTATATCCTGCCACCGGCGTTTGACTCCAGAGTGAAAAATGCAGTGGCGTCAGCAGTTGGCGAAGCAGCGAGGAAAAGCAAAGTGGCAAGGATATAAGAAACTTCAAGGGGCAGGAATCCTAAAAAATCCTGCTCCTTTTCTTTTCAAGCGGACAGGTCACGAGAACCATCGGATAGATATCATACCCATTGGACACCTCTCATATTCAACTGTCACATCCGCAAAATCTATGTTTCCATTTGTATGTTTTTGCTATTTTTATCCCGCAATTTTGTATTTTTTTGTCACTACTTGACAAACCTGGAATTATATGTTAATTTTTTCCAAATAGGAAGTGTTCTGTAAATACAATGTAATAAACGCAGTTTGCGTAGGATAATGGAGGAATCATCATGGAAAAGAACGAAACCATTTGCCTCTCTAACCTGCATCAGGAAAGTTTGACGGAAGAAACTAAAACAAGAGTACTTTTTTCCAGAGACTTCATGGATGCGTTCAGACAGTTCATTCCGCAATCCGTCTCCGGCGCCTACTGCATAACAGCCATTGATATCCTGCATTTCCGGCTGTTCAATAAGCTGAACGGGCGGGACGCAGGCGATCAGCTTTTGCGTCATATTGCGGACTGCCTGCAGTCCATAAGAATGCAGCATCATGGAATTATTGGATATTTTGAGGGAGATAACTTCTGCGTTGTCATGCCCTGGCGAATGGAACTAATCGAGAAGCTGCGCAGCGATATTCTGTCAGGAATTCCCCAGCTCAGCAGAGCAGTCGGCATAGTTCCTGTTCTGGGTGTATGCCCCGTTGATGACAGTTCCCTCCCCGCAGAAATATTTTATGACCGTGCCACCCTGGCTTTGACCTATACGACCATCCGCAGCAGCATTGTCTGCTATGACCCCGGAATGGAAAGCTATCTGGATGAGGAAATGCAGCTCTTGGTGGAAATTAACGACGCTCTGAAACAAGGTGAATTCACTTTTTTTGCCCAGCCGCAGTATGACATCACCACCGGTAAGATCGTGGGCGCAGAGTCGTTGGTGCGATGGCAGCACAGCACGAAGGGATTCATTTCTCCCGGCAAATTTGTTCCGCTCCTGGAGCATAGCGGTGCAATCCATCTTCTGGACCGGCAGATTTGGGAAAAGGTGTGTCAATGGCTTCGCGGTTGGATTGACCGGGGGTATCAGCCGGTACCTATCTCAATCAACATTTCCCGAATTGACATTATGTCCATGGATGTGCCTGAGTATCTTATGCGACTGCTTGAAAAATACGATCTGCCTGTCAAGTACATTAAAGCGGAAATCACGGAGAGCGCCTACGCTGAAGAAGACAGCACCATCAACGATACTGTGAACCGGCTGCGTGAAGCCGGCTTTCTGGTGATGATGGATGATTTTGGCAGCGGCTATTCTTCTCTGAACATGCTGAAAAGTATCTCCGTGGATGTAATAAAAATCGACATGCGTTTTCTGGAAATCAAAGAGAGCGAGGAAGAAAAGGGTATTGGTATTCTGGAATCCATCGTCAATATGGCCCGGCTGCTGGAGCTTCCGATTATTGTAGAAGGCGTGGAGACTCAGCAGCAGGAAAACGTCCTTCGGAACATGGGCTGCCGATATACACAAGGCTATTACTACTATAAACCTCTGCCCATTGACCAGTTTGAAGAGCTCCTTGCCGATGAAAGACAGCTGGATTTCACAGGACTGCACTGCAAACAGGTAGAAGCTTTCCATATCCGGGAACTGATGGACGGCAACCTGTTTACCGATACGATGATCAATAATGTTCTGGGACCTTCCGCTATTTATGACGTCTTTGACCAGCAGATTGAGATTTCCCGGGTCAATGAGCAGTATTACCGTCTGTCCGGCCTGAAAGAATCTAACAACAAGGACCTTGGCAAAAGAATCTGGAACAGTGTCCGCGATGATGACAGACAACTTTTTCAATCGCTTTTTGAGCAAGCTTATGACCAACGGCCAAATGCCTCAGAAGGGAATATACACTATCTGCGGGTAGATGGAAAAGTGTTGTGGGTTCGTGTCCGTGTCTTTTTCCTGCAGGAAAAGAAAGGACATAAAATCTTCTTCCTCTCCCTGTCGGACATGACCTCCCTGCGCGAACGCAGAAAGGAGCAAAGCAGGGTAGAATTACCGATTGCAGAGCTTAACGGGCAGGAATGGAAACAACTGGAACAATACTGCGGTCCGCTTCCCTGCGGTTATGGGCTGTCCAAAGTGATGCTAGATCAATCTGGTGATCCTATAGATTATGATATCCTTTACATAAACCGTGAGATGGAGCGAATGTGCGGAAACGACCTGAACTATATCCGCCACCTGATCCTGAAAGCATTTGGGGATGATAACGGAGAATTGCTGCAAAAGGCTTACCAGGCAGCATTTTTAGGTGAGACGTTGAATCATTACGTCTATAGTTCCATTTCCAGCCACTATCTTCAGCTTACTCTGTTTCAATACGAATACGGCTATGTGGCATGTCTTCTGCGTGATGTCACCCATATGCAGCTTTATGAAGGTGCTTTCAACAGCATGGTTCTGGCCTACCGTGAGGTCTACCATCTGAATCTGCAGAACAATTACTGCCGTATGGTCTACCCCGATCAAACCCTGATCACGGAACGAGGCAATTACGAAGCCATGGTGGAACGTCATTTTGGCATCGGTAAAATTTTGAAGTTTGACGAAAAAAATGTACGCGGTTTCCTATCGTTGGAAAACCTGCGCAGTGCATTAGAAACCCAAAATTCCGTAGATTATCGTTATCGGCGGAGCAGTCATGACAATCCGGATGAATGGTGCCTTACAAGTGTGACCATCAGCGAACGTGAAAATGGGAAACCGAAAACAGCAGTCATCACAATTCGGAGTATTGACAAGATTATGAAGGAAGAATCCGAACGGCGGCAGATGTCCATGATGGAATCTCTGGCAAAGATGTCTGATGCATTTTTCATTTACCGGGCTATGGATGATGAGCGTATTTTGTATGCAAATCCGGCAGTCATGGATATGTTCGGCTGCACCTCCATGGAAGAATTGATGGAACATGTGGGAAACTCATTCCGGGGTATCGTTCATCCTGAGGATTTAGACCGGGTAGAACGGGAAATCGAGAATCAGATTCGCGGTTCCGAAAGAAATATGGATTACGTACAATATCGTATTATCCGCAAAGACGGAGAGATTCGATGGGTAGATGACTATGGACATCTGGAAAACTCCAGTTGGGGAGAAGAACACCGTCTGTTCTATGTGTTCCTCAAAGATATCTCCGATATCATCACCTCGGTACAAAAGGAAAAATTGCTTCATTCCAACCGGTTTTATCGCAATGTTGTATCACAGGACTAAGACAAGATACATTTTCATTCGTTTTTAGTATAAAGAATTTTTTATTATTAATCAATCGAATCTTCATAATTGTAATCCTGTCCTGCTTATGGTAAAGTATCTCTGTATAAGAAAACTAAAAATAACAAAATATATGTCACAGCAAACTGGAGGTAAAACATGAAAAAAATATTCACTTATTTCTTATGCATGGTTCTATTCGTCTCTGTTCTTACCGGATGCGGCTCGAATGGAGGAGACAGCACGCAGACAGGCAGCAATGATACGCAGCAATCTGAGAAAGACTCCGCTCCGGAGGAAGAGGAGGAATACCTGGAGGGACTTCACCATGTGGAAATCGAAATAAAAGATTACGGCACAATCAAAGTGGAACTGGATGCAGATACCGCACCGATTAGTGTCACCAACTTTATTCATCTTGCAGAGGACGGTTTCTATGACGGCCTGACCTTCCACCGAATCATAAGCGGTTTTATGATTCAGGGCGGCGACCCTCTTGGAAATGGAACCGGCGGTTCCGACAAGGAAATCAAAGGGGAATTTTCTAAAAACGGCGTGGAAAACGATATTTCTCACGAAAGGGGCGTCATTTCGATGGCAAGGTCTAATGACCCTGACAGCGCCTCTTCTCAGTTCTTCATCGTTCATGAGGACAGTGTGTCTTTGGACGGGAGCTATGCTGCATTCGGACATGTAACAGAGGGAATGGAGATTGTTGACGAAATCTGCGAGGATACTCCTGTGCAGGACGGCAATGGAACGGTGGACCCGGATGACCAGCCTGAGATTACTTCTATTAAAGTGATTGACTAATATCAAAGAGATGTGAATAATACCACGAAAAGCCGCCGCATGGATTTATTTCTCCATACGGCGGTCGTACTTTTTGCTATTGAATCTCAACATCCCCGGATTCAGCCTCTATTGTAATCTTTCCTTCTGATTTTCCTTGCGTCGTATAAATGGCTTCATCATCAGAAGAAATATGCTGGCCCGGCGCCTTATCCGGAAGTTCAATGTGTCCGTACTCACTGCGCACACTGACGGAATATTCTTCAAGGTCCTTCGGAAGCTTGATCGTTACATCCCCATATTCACTTTTACAGGTCAGATTGGTCAATTCCTCTGCGTCCAGATAAAGGTTTCCGGAATCAAGTACAAATCCTGCCGTTTCCGCAGAAAAACGTTTCAATTCTATATCTCCATACTCATCCTCTGCCGTCAAAGCTGCACAGGCAAAATCATCTGCTTTCATCCCGCCGGAATCCAATGAGATTTCCGCATCCCGGACAGCGACTTTTTCAAGAGAAACTTCCCCATACTCATTTTTCAGCACAAAATCCTGTGCATTGAATGCCTTTGCATCGAAATTTCCACATTCCATACCCACATCTAAATCCTGAAAACTCATATCCCGAAGGTTTACATCTCCATAGCTCACATCCAGTTTCGTATCTCCAAAGGAAAGGTTTTCTATCGAAACATCCCCCGAGTCATTATATACTTCCAGGTTCCCCATATCTGCGCCCTCTGGAATATACAGCGCGATATATGCATTTATATCTTCGTCATTGACAACATCAAAATTACCTATATAAAAATTGTAAATTCCGACGCGCGACCTTGCATTGCCTGAATGAGTCAGACTCAAAGTCTCCCCCTTGACATCAAAGGATGGCTCGCCGTAAACGCCGTCCAGTTGGTATTCCAGATAGAAATTATCGTCCTTTGACGGCAGAATCCTGACATCCGCATACGAACCTATTTTTAATTCCACGTTAGAAAATTCTTCAATTTTTGTTTTGTCTAATGTAAATGGTTCATACTTTTTATACGGAGATGAGAATCCATCTCTGGATAAAACGACTCCCGGACGGCCTCCGAGCAGCATCCCCATCCCTGTCAATATGGCTCCCAGGATAATCAGGCCTAATGAAGTCAAAACTAATTTTTTCGTGTTGGTTTTCATCATGTTAGTTTTCATGTTTACGGCCTCCTTTCGTAATATTTCCCAAGGATTTCGACATTTTTCCCAGAACCCAGCGGCACAGGTGGAAGGAACCATATACAAAGAGAATCCCTACACCGACTGTAATAAAGCCCATTCCCAGGGTTGCAATCCCGTCTGCAAATGCCCTAAATGTCAGGATAAATCCGCCGACAATCGCAAGAGTTCCGCCGGCCGCCGTACATATTGCCGCCAGGAAAAAGGAAAACAGTAATGCAATCACAGTGATAAACAATGCAAATATCACGCAGAAAACCGCCAACAGCAGAGGCAGTGCAATAGGCGCGGCACAAACCCCAAGAATTCCAACCCAGACTGCACGGAAGCCGTGCTTCACTGTCTTTGGCGGTTCCTCGATATTCTTTTCCGCCAGGTCCATAATCAATTCCCTGGATGCCTCCTCGGGTGTACCCAAATCCCGAATGGCATCCTGCTCATGCTCCGGGCCTGCTTCGTTAAAATACTCCTCAAAATATTCCATAGCCCTGTGATAATCTTCCTTTGGCAAATGCCGCAGATTGTAGGCAAGTGTATTCATATAATCTGCTCTGGTCATTTTTCAATTCCCCCCTTCACAATGTCGTCAATGATCGTCTTGTAACGATCCCATTCGTTTGAAAGTTCCTCTTGATAGTGCCTGCCTTCATCTGTAATCGTATAATACTTCCGGTTCCTGCCCTGGTACTGCTGGTCATAAGTCTCCACGAAATGTTGTTCCTGAAGACGTCGCAGAACCGGATAGAGTGTAGAATCCTTGGTATTCGCAGCCCGCTTGATAATCTGGCTGATCTGATAACCATAGGCATCAGATTCTGCAATGACAGATAAGACAAGCAAGTCAAACATCGGCGCATTTAACGGAAACGTCATATTATCAGCCCTTTCTATATATGGATTTAAAATATATTTATTTTGAAATAATATATTTTATTTGTCTATATTATATTTTATATAATATATTTTGTCAACAGATATATTCTAAAGAATTTCCTAAGAAAACCAAAGAAAAAAGGAACGTTAAAAAGGCGGAGAATTCTCTCCGCCAAATGTATTTTAATTTATATTCCTTTTTCCGACAGCACCTGAATCGGCGCCACACGAAGATTTCTGTTTATAAAAAGACGCGCCAAAATCCATACAAGCCCCGTTTCACACACGACTACCAAACCTGCCCTTATCCACATATTCTCATTATCACTCTCTAATGTAATACCATCCTCCCCGCTATCCTCCATCAACCCCTTCGTGTAAGCAGTGCTGAACCCATCTTCCCCATTGTCCGCGGCCTCCTGTACAACATGGTTCATCTTCATCCCCAAAACTGCGCCGACTGTTCCGCAGACTACCGTCAGTACCATAATTCCGCCAAGCAAGGACACGATACACTGTCTTTTCGTCATGCCCAATGCTAGTTCGACAGCCGTGCGCCTTTTTTGCTTTAGAATCATAAAATACATAAGAAATGCTATTGTTGCCAACAATAACGCCAACCCTGACACAAAGAGTACTCCTGCCACAATCCGAATATTTTTCATTCTGGAGGCAAATTGTTCATATCCCCCGTCGTCAAATTCCACTTCCAGAAGATGACTTTCCGGCAGTTTTGAAAACTCTTCCAAAAATAAGCCAACCGTACCATTTTTAATGCGGAAGGACGTATTATACGCCTGCATCGGTCCACGCTCCAACACATGGTCTGCAAAATTTTCCGAAATGGATTTTTCCGGAACAAAAATCTGATTAGCTCCAAAAGCATACGGATTATTTGTAAGCGCAACCGAATACGAATAGATACCTATGATTTTGTATGCACTCTCCTGAAAAGCATCCAATGCATTTCCATCGGCGTCCAACGCCTCGATCCCCATCCCGCCGCGCTCAAAAGCTACCTGGCACAAGGGATTGTTATAGTCCGCAAAATAAAATTGTAATGGAAAGCTGTCTCCCACCTGGAGTCCGTTTAATTCCGCAAATCTCTGTGAAATCAGACACACCTTCGCACCGTTTTCGTATTCCTGCTCTTCTATTTCGCGGCCCTTCACAAGCACCGCATCTCCATCATGAAACGGCCGGAGAAGCTGCAAATCATTGACAGGCGTCACAGGCACTAGCTTTTCATAGCTCATCTTTAGACTCTCGGCAATCTCTTCCCAACGCATGCCTTCTTCACTCTCGTAAAAGCCCTCTGTCACTTCATACCAAAGCTGCTCTTGATTTTTATAAATCCGCAGAGGCATGTATTCCGAAATCCCTGTGAATCCCTCATGTTTTTCTACATTCATAGGATTCATTCCGATAAACGTGACATACGTTTTTCCAGCTTCCAAAGACTCAGGCTGCTCTGTCCTGTGGTCGCAGAAATCAATCGTTTTTCCCAAAAGAGAACCTGTCCCCCAAAGTACACGGACCACCTCCACAGGGACTGGTTCTTTTGGCATACAGTCCTCCAACGCACGGATTTCTACCAGAGACACACCGGTCATAACCTCATCGGTATCGCCTTCTCTGGCAATAATATCCGGAGAACTTACGCCAAAGTATGGGCGCTGCTTTGGACTGCTGATATAATCTATCGGAAGCTTTTCTAAAATCTCTGTTGTCAAAAAATCTCCATATACTTTTGTTTCTTGATAAATATAATCTTTCAAGCCCGCATCCCACTGGCCTTCCATCATGGTACTCTGATCTTTTTGACTAACCATACCGATTGTGACAAATGCCTCATCTGCCGTCTTTATTTTATCCGATATCTCAAGCCATAAGTTCAGCCCCACCGTGAAAAGTATTGTACCGCAAATAAAAACAATACAAAAAAGTCCTGTTTTCAAAGGCGTACGAAAGATTTGTTTCAGGCTGTTTTTCATAGGTTATTCACCATCCTGTTGTCGCTGACCTTTTCTATTCGTCCATCCTGTACCTGATATACGATATCCGCCTGCTCTGCAATTCCCCTGTCATGTGTGATCAGAATGACACAGTAATTTTCTTTTTCCACAAGATTTTTTAGAATGTGGATTATATTTTCCCCATTTTCAAAATCTAGATTTCCCGTAGGCTCGTCAGCCAAGATTACTTTTCCACCTGAGGCAAGCGCCCTTGCTATGGCGACACGCTGCTGCTCTCCGCCGCTTAGCATTGCCGGATATTTTTTCAGAAGTTCTCTCGGCAGGCCAACCTGCTCCAGCAAAAAAACGGCCCTCTCTCTTGCCTCTGCTTTTTTTACTTTGAGAAGCTCCATGGGATACCTGATATTCTCTTCCACTGTAAGCAGCGGAAATAATTGGAAATTCTGGAAAACTATTGATAAGTTTTCCCTGCGAAGCCTGGATACATCTAATTCTATATAGGATTTTCCTTCATAGAAAATCTCTCCCTGCGTAGGCTGGTCCAACCCCGCCAGCAAGGACAGCAACGTAGTTTTTCCGCTCCCTGAGCGTCCCACCACTGCATAAAATGTTCCATAATCGAAGGTACAACTCACATCCTTTAATGCATCCACCTTCTGATATTTTCCTTGATAAGTGTAACTCACATGTTCCGCTTTTATAATACAGGCCATAGTTCCTCCCTACACTGTTTTACGCTCTCGTATGCTTTTTTCGTCCGTGACTTTACACTGCCGCAAATATTTTCATTGGGTTTTCACGGCTTAACCAAACCGCCGAAGCCAGTGTTGTCACTATCTCAATCCCTAAAAATACCGCCAAAATAAATATTCCCAGACTTCCCTCTGTCAGCCAAAGCGCCGCCGCTCCGCCTAATAGAGACAAAATCGTAGTTTCTCCAACCAGTTCTGCCACAATCTGAGTTCTCTTTCTTCCCATACAGCATTCCAGATAAATTTCCTGCTTCCGGTAACACATGGCAAAGAAAGACATCATTGCCGAAATTCCAATAATCAGTAAAATCAACGGCGCCAGAAACAACTTCAGCAAATGAATACTGTTTTTCAGTTGGGATGCAGTCTGTATAAAAAATCTATCGTCTATCACAAGGGTATTTCCTGGACGCCCTCCCACTGACCGCACATCAATCTGTGAAAACTTTGCTTCCTCTGCTTTCGCTTTCAGTTCATTCATTTCCAAAGGATGCTCTACGGTTCCTTTTGCAGATGAATAAAGAAGCTTCTCGCCAGCCCGATGATACTGTTCTGCCAGCCAATCCAGAGGGCATACCAAGTCCGCCGCTTCTAATGCACTCTCCTGGGATGTCAGATAGAAACCGGCAATTTTCAGCTCTGCGGATGTAATTTCCACAAATCCTGCAACGCCGTCAAATTCGTCATATAAGGCACGATACAAATTGATATCAATTACATCTCCCACCTGATAGGAAATTCCCCGCTCCTGCATGTAGTTCTCGTTTAGAAGACATAAACCTTCCTCTCCTGAAAGGATTTCTTCTATCTTCTTCTGCTCCTGTGAAAACTCCGGTTTCCACGCCTCCATAGATTCTGCCGTATTCGTCCCCGTCAAATGGATGCTGATTCTTTTTTCCTGATTTCCCGGATAAAACCCAATATTTCCATAGCTCTGCGCCGTCACCACATATCCGCTCAGACCAAGTCCAAGGAATGATTCTAATCTTTTCTCTGTGATATCAAGACCTGTCAGCCTGTCGCCGGTAGAATTTGTAATCGAGGCTGTCACAGGTATTTTTTCTCCCAGCGCAGTTAATAATTTTTGATTCTGTTCCAGATTTCCAAAATATACTCCCACAAAAAAGACGATCATAAAAGAAAATAAAAATAGAACAATACTCCTAATTTTGTTTCTTATGATGTTAAAAAAAATCTTCTTCGCTGTAAACACGCTGCTGCTAATCCTCCTTCATTGTGGTGATTGGACTGTTATTTTGTTTCTTTTACACTATTACAGGGGTTTTGTTTTGTCAATGAAAAACAGTGAAAAGAGGGAGACCCAAAGGGGCAGCCCTCTCTTTTGCCTCTGCTTTTTTACTTTGGTGTTGTCACTATCTGGATTCCTAAAGCATCCAGTCTTTATTCTTACACAGTGCGTTGTATTGAAGTTCAAAATGCTTTTCCGTATAATCACTTCCACTTCGGAGACGTTCATAGGCATTTTGATTATAATTTCCAGAGCAGCAGCATTCCAAAGCCGGCTTTAAGATATATTCAGCACGTACATTTAACATTGTTTTATAAAATGTTTTTCTTATATCAGACAAAAAAGCCTGTTGGTCAATAAATTTATATATGGAAGGCATTTTGCTCAAAAGTGCAGGAACAATTTTTCGGACAGCCTGAGTTACAACAGGCTCATATCCTGACGACAACATGTCCAGATAGCTGACTTTGTTTCCATTCACAGTCAGGGCTGCTTTTGGAAATAATAACGTTCTTTTTATAACCTCCTTTTCAGAGGACAGAATATCCTCTGCCATCGCTTTTTCGGATAATGCAGGAAATAAAGTACTGCCATTATCATAGATTGGAGATGCATAAATTGTACCGGCCCGTGTATCTGTAATATATCCCCAGTTCCCCATATGACGATCAAAATTGCCCACAAGCGCGTCCCCGATAAATCGTTCCCAATAAGATGTATGCAGCTCTTGTGCATAATTACACAGCACAGAATCATGATGAAGAATATAATCAATCTGCTTGATATCCGGTACACGTCCAATATCGCCGGAATCGTAATGTTTCCGCATATACTGGCCAAATTCAATCAGATACTGATAATCAGATGTAAAATTTTCACAGGCTACCAGCAAATTCTGATTTCGTGTACCTATAAAAGTATTATGGACTTCAAAACCGGCAATCGCAAGAATGTGACTCGACATATATTCGGACAGCACATTATTTACATAACTTGTATCTAGATTATTCAAACGAGTGTGGGATTCTGCATATTTAACAAGATATCGCCGACCGTCTGGGGATATCAGACCCTCTTTTCTGTCAGAACCGCTATAAGGAGTTATCATATCAACCAACCAGTCGTCCAATATCGGTAACATGTCCTCCTGTAAAAATATATTTGTAATGCCTTTCATCATAGTCACCTGCCTTGAGAATTTATATAAAAATTAATATTGTATGCAAAAAAAGTCAAACTGCAATCAATCATCAACAATTTTTACACTATTACCGGAAAACCAGTCACATCTGCCCCACCATCAAACCACATTCTCTGCTTCTTATAAGCAGACTCTATTTCCAGCCTCCACTCCCTGGCCGCCTCCTCACTGCGTCTCTGATACTCTCTTCTCCTCCGTACCTTTTCCTCAGTCTCGGCTTGAATCTGAGCTTCTATCCTGGCCCTCTCCTCTGGTTTTAAATCACCGCTGACATAATGTGTTACTGTTCCGTCCGGATGGATTACAATACCAGAGGAGTGTATTTCATGCCCCATCGCTGAAAGCTGCGCCTTACATAACGGCAGTGATTGAAAATAATCTTGTATTTTTCCTTCGTAATAAGCGGCTTTTTTCGGGTCATTTGCCATCTGCTCCAAAATATTCGGCGCGATTACTACATTCCCTGTTCCTGCCGTTTCCGCACCAATGCGATCCATACTTTTCTGATCTTTTCCGACACTTTGGATACACACATAGCCATACCTCTGTTCCAGATATTTTTGATACATATTTGTGTCTGATATATCCGTTGTTTCTCCTGATTTTTGCAACTGTTCTCCAAAGTTTACTGAATTTACAGTATTTTTTTGTAGATACTCTGCAAAGTTTACAGTAGTTTCTTGTATTTCTTCTACTTTCTTCAATAATTCATATGGATATGCACCTGTCAAAGCCCCGCTTGTTCCCAAAATACTCATAATAAGGTTCTCCTTTCAGTTTCCTTGCGCATCAGCACAATTCATTATATCAAAAATCCTTCGATTTTCGAGTAAACCGGAACGAAAGGACTTCTTTTTGGGAATGAAAGGGAATACAGGATTATTCTATCATATTTTCACGATCTCTCAAGATAATCATTCTATATTTTCACGGATTCCCAAGATAATTACTTTTTTATTAATTTTCCAGGCTTCCATTTCTACAATTTTATACTACAGCTACAATCGTGGTTCCTTGAGTATCGCAGTATTTTGTAATAAACTATGCTCAAAACAGATTAAGATTATTATGAAACTAGGTACGAAAGATAAATTAACATGTATAAGCAGACCGCGTCGTTTTGGAAAATCTTTTACAGCACAAATGCTATGCGCATACTATGATAAAAGCTGCGATTCACACGAATTGTTTGAAGGTTTCGAGATAGCAAAAGACCCTTCTTTTGAAAAATATATGAATCAATATGACGTAATCTATCTTGATCTAACATGGTTCATTGCAAATGCTAAAGATATAAATAATGTCGTATCCACATTGCAGTCAGAAGTAATAAAAGAATTAGCAGAGGCATATCCGGAAGCAGAACATCAGGACACGTTTCCCGAAATGCTATTATCTGTTTCAGAAGCGACCGGAAATAAATTTATTATTATTATTGATGAATGGGACGCATTGTTTAGAGAAGCAAAAGAGAATATCGCATTACAGGAAGAATATATCTCCCTTTTAAGAGGTTTATTCCGAAGCGGCGTAATCACAGACAAGATAATCGAAGGAGCTTATATGACAGGCTTCTTGTTCATCTGGGTTATCTTGCATACACCCCAGAAACGAGAACCGTATATATTCCAAATGAAGAGTTAAAGAAGGAATTTATTCGTGCGGTAACGAGTAGTAAGCATACAGAAGGGCAATTCTTTTCGTGAATTGCCCGTTCAACATTACATTACTATTTTTCCTCCACCCCAAGAATTTCTCTTACCAACTCCATATGCGGCCTTTCCGGATTTTTCCGGAAGACATTCACATGATTCAAATCCCCGCTTCTATCTGTAAACGCAGGAAATAAAAATCCACATTCCGGCTCCCCAGGTTCATATTCTCCTGTAAGCGGACAGATTACGCAAATCAAATATTCAAAGATTTCCTCCGATTCCCATAGCCGTTCTTTATCCGATGCTTTTGCGGGAATATCGTAACGGTCATGAAATACCATAATGGAGTACTCGGAATCAGTCTGATAGCGTTCCATTACAACGTCATAAAAAGTATCCAACAGAGCATCATTTTTCAGGCCGCACTCCTTCAATGCCATAAGGAGCTGCCACATACTTCCATTTTTCTGCGCATCTGGCAAAAACTCATATTTTTTCAGATTCTTATTTGTATCCGAAAAAGGAACTGCCTTTGCCAATTTCAGATTTTTTGCTTTATCAGCCCCGGAGAGCTTCAGGAAATTCGTATTGAAGCTTCCGTCAAACTCTCCGTCCCTGTCCACATAACAGCCTGCAATCCTCGTAATAGAGGTTCTGGCCGGCGTCATCCGCCGTGTCAATTCCAACATGTCCTCCCTGTTAATCATGACTATGCCCTCATATTCACTGACTTCATGGAAGCTTCAACCGACTCCCTCGTGATTCCGTCTAACGCCCCGGATGGAATCGGACTGCCGATTTGCCAACCGGGGTTCGCCTCCCTTACTGCGGCATAAAATGCATTACTGTATGCCCGCTCATACTGCTGCATCGTATATCCTGCTGCCAACCGGTCATTTTTCTGAACCTTGCGATACATATTAGTATATACATCTGACCGCCTGGTCGTATCACCATTATGGACGCCGTTCTCCCGCAAAAATTCTTTCTTAGTCAGCTCAAACATTTCCTCTTTGCTGCTCTCCGGAATCGAAATAATCCGTTTTCTGCTGGCCGCATTTTCATCCGTTAACAAAAGACCCGCCAGACCTGTTGTCGGGTCAATGTAATCTCCGTCCTTATCATACTGACGCATCAGATTTTTAATCGCCTGCGGATTCGTATACATTGCCCCGTTTGCATTCGCCATCATTTCCTTCATTACGGCTTTATACTGCTTGCTGTTGGTATCAATACCTGCATTTTTTAGCTGCGCCTGCACAGAACTGCTGTTTAGATTGGATAACTGAAAACTGCCAATCAGATTGGTCGTCTTCGGCATTCCTGGTAAACTCTGAAATAAAAAACTGTAATCTGTAATTCTCTGCATATTGAAATCCTCCTTTGCTACATGGTTTTAACTTTTCAGTTCTAAAATTGTCAACATCTCTCTTGGCGTAACAATAAAAGGCTTTACCGGAAAATGTTTTATATTTCCAGTAATCAAAAATGCCTCCTCTTTTTTTCTCTTTTCCATAACTATTTCATAAAAAACTGTATCTTTCGGGTCAGGTAATTCATCCGTCAATTTCTCTGCATCTATAAAAATTCCCCTGTTTATCATACCATCCAGCACAGTTTTTATCTTTTTCTTATCAAAATGAAACTTAGGACGGTTTAAAACCTCCACATATTCAGCTAAAATCATCTCATTCAAAAGCGGGACAAGATTACCTATAAGAGAATGTTCCAACACACAGCCTGGAACTGAATCCCACTTCAGCATTGCAGACACTAATACATTCGTATCTATCACTGCATAATACTTCATTCTATAATCCATTTCTGACCGCACTGATTTCAGCATTAATTTCATCTAGCGTCATATCAGCTACTCCGTTTGTCTCTGCTGATCTACTCAGCTCGCGCATTGCTATCACCGCCGCTTCTGCACGATAATCATCATTCTTTAATGTCATATTAAAAGGAATCCCCTTTTCTTGTACTGACCGTGTTAAAAAAATCCGTATTGCCGTCGATAAATCCATTCCCAATTTTTCATATATATCTGTTGCTTCTGCTTTCAACTGTTCATCTATCCGTAACTGAATTAAAGAGTTTGCCATATAAGTCTCTCCTTTCAATTGCATTTTTTTGTAATTCAAGTGTAATGTATTGTGAGATTATTTTCAAGTTATTACTTAAAATAACCCTAACACCATTGACACTCAAATTAGTCCGCAACCGCCGTTTCACGCTCTTTCATAAGCGCATCCAATTTATCTTTTACCGCCTGTCTGGCAATCTCATCCATTTCAAACACATTCTTCGGCCCGCCCACAGCGGCTAAAGCATACGGATCGTTCAACGCCACATTAGAATCCGTCAGCATTGCTTTAAGCTGAAAGTGTGTCCACTGTCTCTCCTCCTCTGGAATACTAGAATCGTAATAATCCGACCAATCACACAAATATTTTGCCGAGATAAATGTCTGACTGTTAATCGGTGCCAAAACCGCTTCCTTATAGGCATCCGCATAATATTCTTTAATCGTGTCCTCTGTATTCTTCAACTGCCCCAAATAGGATTCAAAATACGTCTTGCGGGCAATGGAGCCATCCGGGTCAACTTCCCGGTAATGATCAACTTCCAGTTTCGTTTGGTTTTCACTCTGCCATTGTCTGACCTTATCCATAAAGTCTTCTTTTGTCATAGTACTGAGCTGGCTCTCTACTTTATCCCCCAGAGTTTCCAGATGATCACGGCCTTCCTGGGATATGGTTATCTGATCTCTGTCAGGAGCAGAAGTCGCTGCTGCCGCCTTTCCCTCCGCCGCAGCGAAATGCCCCGTCCGAATCATAGAAATCTGACGATTATTTGTATTGAGTGTAATGTTCATAAACAGCCTCCTAATTAAAGAATTCGCACAAAGTAAATTCTCAGATATATATAATATCGGAAGAAAAGTCATTTTCCAAAGCGGCATAGCCGATTAACACATATATTTTTCTATTGAATAAAATTTAGCAGGGATATTATTTGAAACACCCCTGCCAGCACATTCTAAAAAACCTTTATTTTTATGACGGATAAGAATATGTCTACTTCACAAAAATAGATTATTCTTCACAACCTGGCTCTGAAAGAACCATAAATTCTCCTGCTCCTGTAATTTTTTCCTTTCCGCGCTTTCTTCCTGAATCTGTATGTATTTCACACGCAGTTTCCGTTTCCTTGCCTGTTCTGCCTCGAACTGTTCCTGCTCCTCCTTCGTAGGACCGACAAGTTTTCCACCGCCGCCGGTAACCGTACAATTCCGCACATCCCCATTTTCATCCAAATCAAACACATAGCTTTTCCCAGCCTGATGTTCCGCCACATTATAACCATAGGACGCTGCCGTCGTATTATCCCAACGGTCATAGTCCTCTTTCCACTCCTGCAGTTTTGCTATGATCTGCCGCGCATAAGCGGGGTCTGCATCCATTTTCTGCTGCAGTTTCTCCGGTATAAGAACAGCAATCCGGCCAGAACCTACACTGCTGTAATTTCTTTGCAGGTCGCCGCGGGTCTGAGGCGGATTCGCACCGACAGGCCGCCAGTCGTTCAGAGCATCCGCACTGGTATCCTTCTGAAAATACTTCCAAAAAGGAAAATCATTTCTCTGCCAGTTCGCAGGAGAAATATCTGCATTTCCCACATGCGTGATTACATCATACTGCGAAAATGCATCCTTAAAGTTCACTGCACCCACGATTCCGGTACTGTACGCCTTGCTGATGGCAGAAATATAATCCGTACTGCCTGCCATTTTGTTCGCATAAGCTATCTGAAAGGCACTTGCTGCATTCTTATCCACTATTTTATTTAACCGCTCCTCGTAAGTCTCGCCCATATAAAGTCCGGTTCCACCCGTTTGCTTACCAATTCCTGATACATTTGTCTGCGCCGCAGCTCTCTCTGCCGTACTTGCCGCCGCAAGCTCCGCAAAACTTACACCCACGCTTTTATCTGCCGCCGCAAGCTTTTTATACTGCTCTGCCAAATAATATCCTTGCCATTTTCCATTTACTCCAAAATCCATTTTCATTTCCCCTTCATTAAATTTTTACATCTAATCCTTTTGTTCCCCCCGCTTTTCCAAACACCCTGGAGGTAATATTCTCATCTGCAAATATCTCATCCAACACATCTGACGGTATCTGCTGCCCGTTCGTCCAACCTGGAACCTTTTCTTTGACCGCAGTAGTTACTGTGTGCGCAAGGTCTAAATGAAGCTGGCTCAACGTCCATGTGGCCGGGGAACGATCACTTGCTTTCAACGTTTTCACATAAGAATGTATCTTGTCATAATAAGCATCTGTTTCAGCAGCATTATCACCAGACATTCCTCCATACTGATAAAACTCTTGTTTCACATCCTCAAAAACATGCTGTTTCATTTCGTCTGATACAGGAATAATCCTTTTCCAATCCGTCCTGCCTGTTATCCTCATGCCCTCTACTCCATAAGAATTTTTCCTGCGCCCGGAAAGCAAGTCTGCAATCGCTTTTTCATTGCCTTTACTTACATTACCCTGCGTCTTAGCAAACGGAAAGTTCCCATTTATCCCTTTTTTTAAAAACTGCCAAATTCCCTGATTGTTATTTCCTATTCGTATCATAAATCTCACTCCATATAATTAAATTTTCTACAGCAATGCTTCTATTTTAGAATGAGCAAAAAATCCATCATGCTATTCTTCCTATATTCCAGTTCCATCTGCTGTCTCTGTTCCTTTGCTGCTTCTTGACTGCGTTCTATGTCCGCTTTTCTCTGTGCCGCTTCCTTCTCCTGTTTCGCCTTATTGATTGCGTTCACCTCTTCTACACGTTCTGGAGAATCACTACAACCACTAATATAAGTAACACTGCCATCTTCATGGACAACTACACCGCATGGTTGGTAATCAAGCCCCTGTGCCGCAAATGATGCCTTTAACCTTGGTGTAGCATAAAAGAAATCATCTATTTTCCCTTCGTAATATACTGCCTTATCCGGCTTATTTGCCATCTGCTCTAAAATATTGGGTGCGATTATAACCCCGCCTCTCATACTTTTTCCTGCTCTGTCAAGGCTCTGTTGGTCTTTCTGGATGCTCTGGATTGACACATTTCCATATTTCTGTTCCAAATATTTCCGATATGCGTCTACCTTTGATATATCCTTATCTTCTGTTTCACTTGTACTCCGCAATCGTTCTGCAAAACTTGCCCTGTCTGTAGTTATTTTTTGTGTCCTGTTCACATCTTGATATGCACCTGCTAAAGCACTGCTCACTCCTAAAATGCTCATATAAAAATTCTCCTCCTGACTCTCCTATCTCTGCGATTCTCGTTTCTCAAAAAACCTTATTTATTATATCGGCAAAAATTTTTCATTTTTCCTTCAAATGGAACGAAATAACCACTTTTCGGGAACGAGAGGAAAAAGCACTTTAAAAAGTCCTCCACAAAATAAAATCAGCAGAAGAACCTTAACCGGCTTTTCTGCTGATGATTTATTTACCTTACTGCACTCTCACATAAACTTTTGATTGTGTGATGAACAGCCTGCATACGGAAATAATGGGTCTGTCAACCGGAAGCAAAAATTCTCCCTGTCTACCAGTCCTACCACTTTTTCGCTGTCATACAGTTCCAACAAAAATTCTGCCACCTGCTGACTCGTATGATATGTTCCAAAAGATTTTTCATAGTCATATTCACTGACATTGTTTGCGACCATTCCAAACTCTGTCTTTGTCGCCGCAGGTGCCAGTACTTTTGCCCTCATTCTTGCGCCAGACTCTTCCAGTTCCCGCGCCAGCCCTTCCGTAAACGCGCTGACATAAAACTTCGCCGCACAATACGTCACCGCCGTGGTAACAATGGTGTAACCCCCACATGAGGATATATTGATAAGCTGTGTTCCCTCTACATCTTTGTAATCTCGGACAAATAAGGAAGACAAGATTGTCAAGGCCTCTATATTCAGATGCAGCATTTTTTCCATCTTTTTCAAGTCCTGATGTGCAACACTGTCATAATTTCCAAAACCCGCATTGTTGACCCACGTCTCAATTTTGTATCCCGCCAATCCTTCATAGAGCTGATATACATTTTCCAAGATAGACAGATCCGTATTTCTGATGACAATATCCAGGTTCGGATATTTCTCCAACAATTCCTGTTTCAACGTTTCAAGATTTTCTTTACGCCTTGCTATGATGACCAGATTTTTGCACCGTCCGGCAAATACCTTTGCCGCCTCATAACCAATACCAGAACTTGCACCGGTAATCACTGTATATTTTTCTGTTTTCTGAACCATTTGAAAATCCTCCTCTATTCTGATATTATTAAGAAAATGCTCTGATACCTGCACGGAGCACATCCCTAACATGTGGCGATATCTTATTTATGATACGCACACAATGCAACCATACAATGTAGAGTAAACTCTATGTCAATAGAAATGGAGTGATTTTTATGAAATATTCCATTGGAGAATTTTCAAGACTAACAAATCTCGGAATCCATACCTTACGTTATTATGAGCAGGAGGGCCTGATTACACCGGAAAGAGATTTAAACAATCGTCGTTGCTATTCTGAGAAAGACCTCACCTGGATTGCATTTATTAAACGTCTGAAAGACACTGGAATGCCTATTAAAGAAATCAAACATTATGTCAGCCTTCGGGCAGACGGCGATTCCACCCTTATCGAAAGGATGGAAATGCTGATGCAGCACCGTCTGGCTCTGAATGAACAGATTGCACAGCTGCAAGAACATCAAATAAAATTAGATGAAAAGATTGAATTTTACCAAAAAGAAATAGGGAGTTTATCTCAATGACTCCCTATTGCCCTTTCTTCTATATTCAAAAATAAGTCCATATCGGCGATTCTATACTGTTACTGTCTGATTTTTCTTTGTGTTTTTGAACACTTTTTACTCTTCTCACCCACGACTTTCACTCTTTGAAAATATTACTTCATAGGGAGAATCACCCAACCGAAAACCGCCAATTGCATCATAACCAAGTTTAAAATAAAAATGCTGTGCATACTCGTCTGCCTGGGTTGAAGTCATAAATGTTTTATATCCTTGTTGTTTCATTTCATTCTCCCAATACATGACCATCTGTCTGCCAAACCCTTTCCCCCTGTATTCTTCCAACACATACAACAAATTCATAAAAGGGGTGTTGTCCCAAAACAGGCCATACCGCAGCCAACCGGCAAAATGCCCGTTATCTTCTGCTATATAGATACGGTTTTGCTGCACAATATGCTCCATTTCCTCCTTGGAGACATGCTTATCATATAGAATCAGTAAATCCTTATCTTCATTTCCTGCTAATCGAATGTTCATATTCCATCCTTTCATTCTGCGGAGATAAACTTATTTTCCTGATCCTATAATCTTCAACAATTCTTCAATACTCGCAGCAATCTTCTCATCTTCCAACTGGTCAACCCGATCTCTCGCCTGTTCTAACCTCGTTTCTTTTTCTATCGCCATTAATTTAGCAAGTATCGCGTCACTTCTATCCTGTGTCTTTCCATCCTTGTCCACAGCTTTTTCTGATTGTGTTTTTCCTTTTTTTGCTGTAGTTTTACTCGTTTGTACTTTCCCGTTCTTGACTGCCGATTTTTTTGTCTTCGCCTTTTCACTTTGATTTGCGCTCTTCTTCGTAGCCTTTTTCTTAAACAAAGGAAATCCCTCCTATTTAAATCCATGCCATTTATATATAATTCCATCCTACTCCAAAACTTTTACATAGAACGAATAATACGCACTCCCCCCATAACCTCTTTTTTCAGCGTTCCATTCAGCAGTAACTTCATAAATATATCCGCCTGGTTTCAGTTCTATTTCATTCCCATTTACAGACACGTTTTCGCTGTCTGCGGATGAATCGGACCAATATTCATCGCTCCAGCAACAGACATTCAAAATTGCATCGGGTTCCTCCGTAAAGCGAATTGTCGCAGTTGCTCCTGTTATTTCAAAAAATTCCAGAAACTCCTTGCATTCCAAGGGATGTACGCTATCGGCTGCTATACCTGTAACTGTCCCATCATTATTTTTATACTGCCACGTATAAGTACCCAATAATGTGCTGATACATGTTTCATCACTAATCACATCTAATCCGGGAGGCTCTTCTAAAACAGACAAAGTATCCTCCCCTTTCAGCAGCCTTCCTGAATATTGACTCAATATTTCTTTACCAGGAGCGATCACAAAGACAGCAACAACTGACAACAATAAACAGATACTTACGACAATCGGCTTTTTAAATATTTTCATATGATATATTTTCCTTCCTGCTGTTTTCAGGCTGCTCACCGTTGTATTTTCCTCCTGACAAAATCAGAAATCAACATGGATACCATTCCTAAAATAAGATAAACTGCCGCATAAAGAATAAATGCCGTTTCGCCCATATCAAAAAATATCCATGTACCGCCCAAAAATAAAACTGCTGAGATAACCGGAAGCCCCCATAGATACCTGATGGACTTTCCTGAACTGTTCCCTATGACAACAGAAAATATTGGATTCACCACATAAAATAGCAGAAAACAGACTGCCATTCCTCCATCGCCTTTTACAAAAGTAACTGCCATCCAGGGTAACAGCAGCATCATTACCGCCGAAACAATAAACCAGAAAATAAATTTCTTTTTCATATTCTTATATTCACCTTCAAAGGCTCCTGTTTATCTATACTATCTTCTGGAAAGATACGCTTCCCTTCGCATTTTCTCCATACTCTTTTTTCAGACGCGCTAATTCGTCGTTATAGATTGATGTAAACTCCCTCGCCCTTGCAAATTCGCCTTCCGTACTTATCGCTTTCCAATTTCTTGATTCCGGATTATAAGATAATGATTTATTTCCCTTGCTATCCCAAAACATACAGGCTGCATTCATTTTTCCTCCGGTTTTCCTCATACTGGATTCATAGATAGCCTTCCTGTCCGGCGATACCGTTTCGCCATGCTGCATACATAATTTCCTGTATGCGGCATCATCCCTTTTTCCGGTGGCAAATTCTTTTCTCGCAAGCTCCTTTATAGCCTCTTCAAATTCTTCTTCCGACATGGCAGGCTGCTCCCGCTTCGTCATAATGTTATCCCAATTCGGTTTTGTAAATGAAATATCAACCGGCTTAAAACGCAGCGCAAAATTCCCGTAATCACATTGCGACAATGGGTCGCTGAATTTTTGCTTATTTCCCATAAACTGCTGTATCATGTTGGAATATTGTGAATAATTTTCCCTTGTAATCTGCATAATCTGTCCTCCTTCACACACCTGTGTTAAATATATTCGCCTTTCATGGACTGCTCATAAACTGTCTCATAAAATATATCGGCAGATGCCCCCCCTATCAAGGATTTTCCATGAAACATTCCGTTATATATAATATCGGACAAAAAGTTATTTATGAAATCCCTATGCACAAAGTATCTATATTTTTTAATTTTCCATTTAATATGCAAGATTGAAGTAACTTGATATTATCATTGAAAGCGCATATAATAAAAACAGTTAATTATCTGCAAGGGAGCAGAGTATGATGAAAATCAGAAAGAGGAGATATTTTGGAAATACATTATTCTAAACAAGCAACTAAGTTTCTTAGCAAACAAAATAGCATAACTCAAAAAAGAATCATAACAGCAATCAATAAATTACCAAATGGTGATGTCAAAAAATTGCAAGGCCGAATCGGATACCGTTTACGTGTCAGAAATTTCCGTATCATATTTGACCTTGAAGGAAATGTATTATTCATAGAGGAAATTGATAATCGAGGGCAAATATATAAATAATGATTAACAGGAGGTTTTATATGAACGCAATTAAGGAAAGAATATTAGGCGCTGTCACTATGATGAATGATACCGACGCAGTAAAAGTATGGAATTTTGTAGTTGAAAATTTGTCGCCACGTTCATGGGATGACATCGAAGAAGTGGAACCGGATGAATGGGATTTAAAAATGCTTGATGAAATAGATAAAAACCCAGACTGCCATGAATTCATATCTCAGGAAGATTTATTAAAAGAATTAAATTTAGATATAGCAGAACCGGACAAAATATAAGCCATAAAAAGAGCTAATAAAAATATACACCATTCTTATCAGAAAGGACGTGAACGCATCATGGTATTACCACAGGAACGAATTTATACATCAGAAGACTATTGGAGCCTGCCGGATGGGCAACGCGCAGAGCTGATTGACGGAAAACTATACTCAATGGCTCCTCCAAGTTTTGTACACCAGAAAATCAGTTTCTCCCTTGCCCGTAAAATTGCAGACTATATAGATGCCGGCAAAGGAAATTGTGAAGTTGTTCCAGCCCCTTTCGCAGTCAATCTGGACGCTGACGATAAAACATGGTTGGAACCTGATATTTCTGTTATCTGTGACAAATCAAAAATATCTGAGAAAGGATGTAATGGCGCGCCGGACTGGATAATTGAAGTGACTTCACCAAGTACCCAAAGCAGGGATTACTTAAAAAAACTATGGCTCTATCAAAATTCCGGAGTTCGTGAGTACTGGATTATAAACCCAATTATGCAAAATGTACAAGTTTATTTTTTTGATAATGAAGAAACGTCTAACCAATTTTCTTTTAATGATGAAATAAATTGCCATATATTTAGCAATTTATTCATCAAGATTTCTGACTTGATATAGCTGGATGAATGCGTATAAATTATTTTGCCAGATGCCGTACTTAGAGTAAAAAGGTGTAAAGCCTTTGATATTCATTCAAGACTTTACACCTTTTAGGATTGTGTTTTAGTTATTATTACTCTTTTATCTTATCAATATCTGTCAAATTAACGCCTGCTATTTGTAAGATTGCTTTTAAAGATAAATAATCATCTTTTAGTCCTTCATATGTCTCTGTAGCGTTTTCTTTTTTTGCCGTAAGCATGTGGATTTGAACTCTTTGAAATCGTTCAATAGCATCTTTTGCTATTTCGATTGTATTTGGCATGTTATCACCTTCCCTTTTATATGAATGAAATGCCGTTGTTTGGTATCTTCATTATATCAAAAGGATTTTTAGGTGTAAAGCCTTTATTCAATGATGTTTGTGCAACTACTATTTGACACAATCGCAAGATTGAAGAAACTTTTTTACTGAAAAATCTTCTCTCTTTCCATCTCCCGAAACGTCCCCGACATTCCTCCCACCAGGCTCCATTGGCGCTGCATGTAAGATCTCAGGTTTTCTGTACTTCGCTTATAAACCTCATAAACCATTTTAGGATTTCCAAAATTCTCCGCTATTGCCAAAGCAAGGCAGTATCCGCTTTCCATCCCTGCGGAGATCCCTTCCCCCATAGGATTCAAAAAACCGGCTATCTCGCCGGCGAAAAAGATTCTGCCCACGCCATAATCCACACGGCATCCCGGACGGATATGTGGCATCAGCCACTTCTCACTCTTAGTCTCTCTGACAATCCGTAGGTGATGCTGTTCTTTCATATAGGAAATAAAACGCTTATAATAATATCCAATCTTATCTGTATCCCTTACAGATACTCCAAGTACTAAGAGCTCATCCTTTACATTGAACCATGCGTCATATTCCGATAATTCCGGCTGCAGATACGCATAAAAATAATGCGAGTCTAAATCAATACTGCCTTCATTGAATGTCTGAAAAGTCGTGATATAGTGTGAAACTTCTCCGGTAATTTTTCGTTTCAATGCACCCACAACGCCTTCGCAATCCAAAATATACCTTGCGCTTTCCGTATCGTTTCTCTCCCCACACAGACAGGCTTTTACAAGTCCATCCTCTTCCGCGCATGAGATAACTGCCACGCCATCCCTGACTTCTACGCCGCTCTCCTTCGCTTTCCCGGCAAGCCATCCGTCAAAATGACTGCGCCACACATTGAGCCCCTCCTGTTCAAAACAGTATTCCTTTCCTCTGTCATCCGTAAAAATCATTCCCCTGTTCTCTATCGGGGTACACATTGCGGATTTCGGTGTTTCCTCTCCAAAATATAACTTCACAAGGTCCATTGATTTCTTTATCAAAACACCCGAACAGGATTTATATCTCGGCATCTTAAATTTTTCCGCCAAAAGCACCTTATAGCCTTTTTCTGCTAAAACCTTAGCTGCCGTGCATCCTGCTGGTCCCGCGCCAACCACGATTACATCATACATGCGTATACCAACCTTTCTGTTATTTCTTATAACTTCGGCACAATATCGTTTCCACTAAAGAATTTTTGTGACGCTAATGAGTAGAAATGATTTTGAAAATATTCTGGATGAACCACCCCGCTGCTTGTGACGGAGTGGTTCATTTCATAGAATGACCCGTTTGAACAGAAACAAGGTTGCGATAAAGTAAATCAAATAAATCACACCAAAAATTAGAATAGTCGCTATCCCATATATCAAAACAAGTCCCTGCTGCAAAATTTCTTTACCGTAAAAAAGATGAATACCAATAATCAATAAGACAATAAATACTATCGGAAATAAAAGAGGAATAAAAAATACTGTTGATAATTCCTTGCGAGCCAAGGCAATTTGTTTTTCATTGCTTACGCCAAGCTGAGCAAGCACCTTATAATTCTTTCGGTTTCTGTCTATGGCAGAAAGCTGTTCAAACGCCAGCACCGCGCAGGACAAAATAATAAAAATAATGCTCAAATATAATCCACAGAAGGAAAGAACCGTAAATCCAGTGAGTGAATTTGCAACACCCCACGCTTTTACACTTACATTCAGCATGATTCTCTCCGGAAATTCCCGTCCGGGCTGAATTTCGGGTGTCCAATTTTCACTATTTAAAAATTTTCTCAGCTCATTTTTTAGTTCCGGATATCCATTGTTTTCCAATCTCATTGCTAAACGAATATAATCTCCGGACAATCGCTGTGTTGTTTTATCAGGCAGGACAAGGACATATCCATTAGTACCTGCCATTAGATACTGCTCTATTGGTTCTGTCATAATTGGTGTTTCCATTGCCGTCAGCTTTTGCTGATTCAAAGTGATTTCCGGCTGTCCATTTAATGCTGACTCTATCCTGTCAAGATAACTCCATGTATCACAATGTACCAAAAATTCATCCTCTCCTATTGATATAGGCGAGAAACCTAACATCTGTCGTAGATGATTATAATCAGATAAGGATAGAGCTTCTATTGAGGCACCTGGAACCGTATATAAATAATATGTCAAACTATCTTCAACTTTGCAGTGTTCGTCCGTAAAGGAAATAACGGGTTCCATACTTGCTAAGGTAAATGGTGCATTGATAGAAATGCCTGCGTCATAAGGATAATAGGCCTCCATATTAGCTTTATAACTAGCACCCGATGTAAGCCCGGCAAACATAGTAGCCAAAGATATTGTTAGAAGAATCGCTACAACAGCCATTGTCCGTCCGGCAGAAGAAATACGCCTTCCAATCTGCCCTAAAAAGAATAAGTTTTCACCCTTATATTTTCGATTCGGATTTCTTTTTGCAAAGTGGTACAGCAAAAAAGGAACCATTCGTTGAAGCCCATAAATGGAAATAATAATCAGCAGACATGCCCCTGTCAAATAAAACCATCCCACATTTGTTTGGCTGCGAAGACCGATTGTCAGTAAAATTATCCCTGCTATCGCTGTAAAAAAGGACAGCAGGATAATCAGAACGCTTTGATGAATCGCTTTAAAATGGCATTCCTCGTTCTTTTGACTGTCATATAGTAAATCAACAATCTTACGTTGCCGGATAACTTTGGCAGATTGCAGCATCGCAAAGAGGTACATCAAAGTAAACAGTAGAAGTGTAACGAGCCATGCTTGTATCGAAAAAGATATTTGATAAGAATGTGGGACATCAAAAATGACTTTGACCACTTGGTTCAATATACCAGACAAACCCATTCCTACAAAAGAACCAAATAAAAAAGCGACGCTGCCAATCATCATATTTTCAATCAAAAACAGGCGGCAAACGACCCTGACCTCCATACCAAGCAATTCATAAATTGCAAATTCTTTTCTTCGTCGTCCTAACATGAACCGAATCGCATATCTAATAATAAACGATGCCATGAAAGCAATCAGTACCGAGAGAATCAGTATGGCGGATGTTAATATGGACATATTTTCAGTCATACGAATAATATCCGGCGAAAATCCAAGATCCAGGAAAGAATATATCAATGCTGCGACAAGAACAATCGTCACAAAAAAAATGATATAATCACGAAGGCTCCTGCAAATATTTCGCAAGGCTAATTTAGTATACATTGCTTCCCCCACCTCCCAGTATTGTGAGAACATCTATTATTTTCTCAAAAAAGGTTTTACGGTTATCTTTGCCTTTCAGAATTTCGGTAAAAATCACCCCATCCCGCAAAAACAGAATACGGTTGGCGTAACTGGCAGAAAAAGCGTCATGAGTCACCATTAGAATGGTCGCTCCCAACTGTTCGTTGATACGCTGCATAGTACTGAGCAGCATTTGGGACGAATGACTGTCCAAAGCTCCTGTCGGTTCGTCGGCCAGAATCAGCTTTGGCATATTGATAATTGCTCTGGCACAGGCACAGCGCTGTTTCTGACCGCCTGATACCTGATAGGGATATTTTTCTAAAATATCTGTAATATGAAGTGTCTCTGCCAATTCTGATACTTTCCCATCAATCTGCTTTATCGGTACATTGTTGATTGTCAGAGCCAAGGCGATATTTTCTGAAATTGTCAGCGTATCTAACAAGTTGAAATCTTGAAAGACAAAACCAAGATTTTCCCGGCGAAAACGGGCCACTTCCTTTTCTTTCAATTCCGTCACGTCAATTCCATCCAGAAAAATATGCCCGGCACTTACGGTATCAATAGTGGAAATACAGTTGAGCAGTGTGGTTTTACCAGATCCAGACGCACCCATGATACCTACAAATTCACCTGCATTGACAGAAAAACTAATGTCATTGATTGCTTTCGTGATGCTTCCCTGATTACCATAATATTTCTGGATATGTTCCAGACGTAATATTTCTTCCATTGCCTTCTCTCCTAGTTCTGTTGGTAATTCTATTTTAACGGAAACAACAGAATATTTGTATCAAGTTTTCTTACGAAATTCTAACAAAAATGTAAGAAGTGCAGGGCATCAGCTCTGCACTTGATGTATATGGTCGTTAATATAGAAAGAAAGTCTAAAAATTGTTTTCTCATTTGATGCCGCTGTCAGACCTATCCCAAGCTTATCACACAACCGCCTGCACAGATACAGCCCGATACCCGTCGCAATTTGTGAGACATTCCGGCCATTCTCTCCAGTAAAGCCTTTTTCAAATATGCGTGGAAAATCGCTGTCACAAATACCTATGCCATTATCAGCAATGCATAAAGCCACTTCATTTCCTGTATGTTCCACAAAAATTTGTGGTTTTCACAAATTAACTTCATAGCCGTAATGGGGGTTTTGATTTCATGCACCCACTGTTCAATGTTCTCCCTATATTCGGCTTGTTCACGCCTTACCTCACTGACCTGTTCCAACATAGATTTTCCCAACCGTTTGAGTATTTGATAAAACACCTGATCGTCAGCCCGGACAGGACGCTTTATCATTTCGGGAAGCAGATAACATTCCTCAAGCTGTTCAGCCAAAACCAGCCATTTATCCATCTGCGCTTTTCTGAAAAAATACGCTCCCAAAAATATCCCCGCAAGTGTCGCTCCCCAAATGACGAGAATCAGTATCATACTGTTGGTATTTATTCCATTTAACCAAAGGAAAATCGTCAGGGCTGCCATGCCGATACCATTCAAAAAAAGGAGCGGTATTTTCTGCTTCCAATATAGTTTACCATTCATATAAAGTACCCCTGACGATGTTTTGTCTTGATAAAGTCATGCAAGCCAATAGAGGACAGCTTATCACGAATACGGTTGACATTGACACTTAAAGCATTGTCATCCACATAAAGACGATTGTCCCAAAGAAAATCAATCAAATCATTTCGTGAACATATCTTTCCTGCATTCTTAAAGAGATAGTACATAATTTTCAGTTCATTTTTTGTAAGGTCAATTTGTTGCCCTCCAAATTCAAATGTGCTATTTTCCAAGTGTAAAAGTGTTTCTTGATACTGTATCACTTCCTGAACATCAGTTGGATATACCCGTTTCAATAGTGAAGCAATCTTTGCCAATAGAATGGCTGTATTGTATGGCTTTGTAATATAGGCATCTCCGCCCAGCATAATGCTGTTTAACTCGTCCATGTCTGTATTGCAGCTTGTCACAAAAACAATAGGGACATTCGAAAAAGTGCGAATCCTCGAACATAGGGAAAAGCCATCTGCAACAGGCAGTTTAATATCCAGTATGATAAGATGTAGAATCTGTTCTTTGACTTCCTCAATCGTTCTGGTAAAATCCAAAACTGTAACAGCGTCATAGCCATTCCCACAAAGCATATTTTTCAGCTCGGAGCTTATCACAGGATCGTCCTCGATTATCATAATTTTATATACCGCCATATTTTTTCCTCTTCGACACAAAAACAGACGCATAGTTTAGTATGCTTCATTATATCAAATGGTTTTTTAGGCGTAAAGCCTTTACACCTTTTTGATTCCTTTTGCCGTTGCTAATAAACTAATTAAATGATAAGATACCTTTATCCCATACCCGTAAGGAGGACCCTGATTTGTTATACGATGAAATCCTGCAGGCAGTTGCCAACGAAACCGTTATAGAACAGAAAGTATTTGAAAATGAGAGACTGAGCGGAATGAATGCGCCCAAAATCATGTTTGAGCACGTTCAGTTCATAAAGTGCCAAATACCAGATAATGATTTTGAGGGTGGGGAGTTTATTGATGTAGTATTCGATGGCTGCGATTTGAGCAATTGCTGCTTCAAAAACGCATACTTTAAAAACTGCCAATTCCAAAACTGTAAAATGGACGGCAGCTCTTTTGGTTCTGCTCTATTTAAAAATACAAGAATGGAGTACTGTTTTCTAAAGGCCGGCATATTTTGTTTTTAGACGCGGATGATCA
>CANOBT010000020.1 GCA_947564305.1 uncultured Lachnospiraceae bacterium
GAAAGGCTTTATTCCTGCGAAGAACAAGCTGCAGCGTCGAACAATATTTTAGGATCCGGATAAAAATAAAGAATGCAAACAGGGATATAACAATATAAACGCAGGTATAAAATGCGTTTCGCTCAGAAGAACCATATACTTTCATGGACAGATTAAAGGATGCTTCGTCCTCTTCTCCTGTGAGACGTCCCTGTTTTCCGGTATCATCTGCATAAAAAGCCAGTCCGAAATCGTTTTTTAAATATAGCGGAGAGATGACAAGTCTGTAGTTTTCGCCCTCTTGCACTTCGATTGGATTATCCAGAATATTATTGTATTGATTGTCATTCAGTGAGCCTGACTTAAATGTGCCTTCATAAATCAGAGTTCCTGTTTTGGATTCAAATAACTCCGCTTTCCAACCGGAGCGGCTTCGTTCAGAAAAAGTCCCGATTTGAAGAGCCAACCCTTCCATCTTACCATCACATGGTGCCTGAAACTGCTGTTCAATGTTCTGATCCATGTGGTTGACGATACAAAGGTAACCGTTGGAATCTGTGATGTCATAGATATTTATATAGACTGGCTGTCCGTGGACCCATTTTAATCCTGCCAGCCACAGGACAGAAATCAGGACGACAATAACAGCTTTTGCAAAAAATATTATTTTGTTCTTATTCATTTTCGAGGGTACCTCTTTTTACTTTCCGGATAATTCTTTTTTCAAGACGGCATTTATGGTACGGAAGTCTTTTAGTGCCTGAAGGCCGATATGGAAAATCCGTTTCAGATTAATCGAATTCACTCCGCCCTGCCTGCAGCGGAAAGTGATAGGAATATACTTTACCTTCTGTCCTTTTTTTACATAGACAACGGACAAGATAACGTTGGATAAATTAAAGTCCGCCGGGACACATTTTATATTTTCCGCCAGACTTTCCCGGCTCATCAGCCGGAACGGCGTATTTGCATCTGTGACAGTCGTGCCAAAGCAGATGCGGATTACCAGTTTTAAAACTTTTGTAACAACAATCCGGGAAAAGCCGTCCTTCCGGTTGTTCCGATATCCGATGACCATATCATATTTTTTCCGGAGTTTCCAGAACTGTGCGAACTCGGAGGGAAGTGTCTGCCCATCCGAGTCTGTCTGAAAGATATAATCCGCGCCGTTGTCAAGAGCATAATGATACCCATATAATACCGTAGCCCCATGGCCGCTGTTCTTCTTCGTGACCGGTTGGAACAGAGGTCTTGTTTTCGCGCATTCCTGCATGATGGCAAAAGTGTTGTCTTTGCTTCCGTCATCAATGATCACGAGCCGTGATTCCTGGTTCCCATGATACTGTTCTACAATGGGATACCAGTCATTGATCACATCCCGGATATTGTCCTGCTCATTATATGCTGGTATCACAATATATAGCTTTTCATTCTGCATCTTTCTTTTTCCTCCATTTTATCCGCATTACGATTCATGTGTCTTTTAATTTCCTGAAATCGGGACGTTCGTTGTATTCTGCGTATTTCCCGTACTTTGTGTATTGCCTGCACTGCCGGTGCCTTGCGTGTTTCCTGGATTCTGAGTACTGCCGGTGTCCTGTGTGCCTCCTGGATTTTGAGTACCGCCTGTGCCCTGTGTGTTCCCTGAATTCTGAGTACTGCCGGTGCCTTGTGTGTTTCCCGAACCCTGAGTACTGCCTATGCCCTGTGTGCTTCCTGGATTCTGAGTACTGCCGGTATCCAACGTGTCTCCTGTGCCGTCAGGATTTTCAGAGCTGCCGGTTCCCGAAGAGACATCTGTATTTCCCGTATTATCTGCATCTGATGCAGTGCCTGCATTTCCCGTATAGTCCGTGTTCTGTGTGTATCCGGAAGAACCCGTGTAGTCCGTATATCTGGAATCTGGATTCCATGTGCTTTCGGACTCTTCTTCGACATAATTGACGTGCTTTACTTTATATTCCGTATCTCCAATCATCCATGGCCGTCCTTCCTGATCCCACAGATATGCATGCATAGTATAATTTCCGATATTATACTCAAAGGAAGACAGCATGATATTTACTTCGTACAGATCAGTTTCCTTCTGTACTGCAGGAATCCATTGTACATCACTCTGATCTTCCTTGGACCAAACGGCCAGACTGACATCCGTAATTCCATTTCTTACATTATGAAAATCAGAAATAGAAACTAAAATGGATGCCTGATTTTCATCATATGTTTCTACGGTGACCTCCGCATGAGGCAGATCTGCTTCCAGCTTCCCTTCCAATGCTCCCCTGCCGAGTCTTTCTGTCAGAGTAGGACTGCCGGAAAACAAGTTTGTGCCCAGACCCAACTGCTCTCCTTCGATGGTTACGCCAAGGCTGGCAAGGGTTGAGGGGAAATTATCGAATGTCGTATAGTCACGTTTCAGGTCCGGATTTACTGGTTCTACGGCAGAGTTGATATACGTTGTATAAACTTTCCGTACATAATCTCCCTCAATATTTTCACAGAAATCACTGTCCATGGTGGGATGGTCTCCGGAGATTACAATGGTGGTATTTTCATAAAAATCCTGTTGTTGGATCCATTTGACAAATTCGGAAACCTTTTTGCTGGAGCAGGCAATCACATTGGCATACTGGTTATCACCATATCTGCTCTGGCAGTCTTCACATACATATCCGTCTTCAAAATGTGTATCCGCTGTCAGCATAGTGAAATTGAAAGGTTCATCCTCTTCCGCCAGTTCCAGAAGCTCTTCCTTTGCATATTCAAATAGGCGGTTGTCCTCATATCCCCACCATACGCGGTAATCCGACGGGAAACGTCCCTCTTCCAATGCGTAATAATAATCTTTCATTTCATAGCCGCCATGCTGGGTAAAATAGGACTGTCTGCCGCCGAAAGCCGCATCGGATCCGATGTGCAGCACCTGTGTATATCCCTCTTTTTCCAAAATATCTCCCAATGCGGTAATGTCCGGCATGAAAATTTCCTCTTCGCCCATCTCGTCTGTATCTGCCTGGGAAATACTCAATGGCAGCCCCGAAGTCTGGGCAAACATCCCGCCCATTGTCCATGTGGTGGACGGCATGGAATATCCGCCGTTCAACGCATGGTCTGTGCCGGAGAAATTCTCGTTTTCCTGGGCAAGGGCAGTCAGTTCCGGAATATAATTCTGGTCATATGCTCCGCCGTTTGCCTTATCGGCATAGGTGATTTCCATGGACTCCAAAAAAATATATATCAGGTTCCGCTTCTTCTCTGGAAATACGAGATTCACATCTTCGGTATTGACAAAATTTTCATTCACATATTCGGTGTACTCTGTCTGATTTTCAGAATAATTTTCTGCGCCAAGGAGGTCCAACGCCGCAGAAACCCGGATTGCGCTCAGCAATACGGATGCGGCCAGAAATAATACGGCTATGGAATGATAAATCTTTTTATTTTTACGGAAATTAATCAACAATATGACAATCAAAAAAAATACCAGTGCTGCAGGCGGGACGCAGCGCTGTGCAAAATCTACTATCATATCGTTATTTGTTCCGTCAAATGGGGCGTTCAGCTGATACATCAGTTCGTCCATTGTCAGGTGGCTCCAGGTCTCAAACATCCAACTGATGGCACAGCTTAACAGAACCGCAAATGTACCCGCCAGAATCACAAGCAGTGTTTCGACCAGGATCAGCAGATGAACAGCAGCTCTTTTGATATCTCTCGTGTTTTTCATTATCGTAACCCTCTGTTTTTTATATATTCATCTCTAATTATATTGATTTTTACATATTTCATGTGTGATTATATAATCTTTATATTGTTTATGCAAGGATTATTTTTATGGACGGTTACAATTTACGGCCTGACTGCCTGAAACCGCAGCTTTTTCGACCGGCGGCTGTGCAGCGTAGTGCACAGTCCCGTGAACAGTTACTGTGGACGTACATTATTATAATGAACAAAGGGAGCGCCTGTTATGCAGAGACAGAGGATTATGTCTAAAAATGTATCTCCGGGGCAGACAATCAGGATTAATATGAACATGAGCACTACAGAAACCTGTATTATCACAATAGCTGTTCTCATAATTGAGGATGGCTCTTTTTTTAAAGAAAAGTTTATTTTCATACATCTGCATGCTATAATAATTGTCACCAAACCGAAGGTTTGATGACCTGCGTGCGCATCAGCGCAGTTCCATATAATAATTGTCACTAAACGATAAAATTTACGGAATGAAATCATTTGAAGCAGGAGGAAGACTTCAATGCCAAAAATTTTAATCATAGACGATGACATCCACATTGGAAATATGGTTGCTGAATCATTGACAAAGGCCGGCTATGAGCCGATGAGAGCCTATTCCGGTACAGAGGCCCTTCTGGTGCTTGCACACGGCAGACCTGATCTGATTCTGTTGGATTTGATGCTGCCTGGTCTTTCCGGGGAGGATATCCTTCCGGAGATAAAGGATATCCCTGTGATTGTGCTCAGCGCAAAGGCCGGAATTGATGATAAGGTAGAGATGCTCATGGGCGGCGCCGTAGATTATATGACCAAGCCTTTTGAAATCAAAGAACTGCTTGCCCGAATTGCAGTACAGCTTCGTAAGCCTGCAGCAACCGATACGGCAAAAATATTGATGGCCGGAAATCTCTCCGTGAACGTAGTTTCCCATGAAGTACGATTGTCCGGGCAGAGTATCCGGCTTACGAAGACGGAGTATGCGATATTAAAGCTGTTGATGAAAAATGAAGGACAGGCTATTTCTAAATCCATTATATTGGAAAGGATCAGTGAGGATACGCCTGATTGTACGGATGCCTCATTGAAACAGCATGTGAGCAACCTGCGGAGGAAGCTTCGGGAAGTGGATGGCCGGGATTATGTGGAGGCTGTCTGGGGGATTGGGTTCAGGCTGAATGTGTGAATCGTAAAATATTTACAAAATCTTTACTCTTTTCTTGACTGCTGTCTTTACCTTTTGGGTGTAGATTATGGTCATTATAGAGTACTTTATAAGCGCTCTTACAATAAGAAAGGGGTTTTTATTTATGAAATATTGTTTAGAGACAAACGCACTTTGCAAGCGGTATAAGCATTTTCAGGCCTTGCAGGATGTAACGATGCATGTTCCAAAGGGAGCTATTTACGGATTCGTGGGAAAAAACGGTGCAGGGAAAACCACGTTGATTCGGCAAATCTGCGGCCTGCAAAAGCCGGATTCCGGCAGCTACACACTTTACGGGGTTAAAAACAGCAGTCCATCTATTCATCGGGCGCGCAGAAGAATGGGCGCCGTGGTGGAGACTCCTTCTATATATAAAGACATGACTGCGAGTGATAATCTAAAAGAGCAGTACCGCATACTGGGCCTGCCGTCCTTTGATGGAATCGACGAATTGCTGGCACTGGTGGGGCTGTCAGATACAGGCAGGAAAAAGGCCGGACATTTTTCATTGGGGATGCGCCAGCGTTTAGGGATAGCTATTGCACTTTGCGGCGACCCTGATTTCCTCGTCCTGGATGAACCGGTGAACGGTTTGGACCCGCAGGGGATTGTAGAAATCCGGGAACTAATCTTGAAATTGAATAGGAAATATCAGATTACGGTCCTGATTTCCAGCCACATTTTGGATGAATTATCTAAGCTGGCGACCCACTATGGATTTATTGATGGTGGCACCCTGGTAAAAGAAATCAGTGCAAAGGAATTGGAGGCAGCCTGCCGCAAATGTGTCCGCGTTACGGTCACGAACATCAATGCGCTGTGCCGGGTTCTTGATAAGTTTCAATTGGAATACCGTGTGATTTCCAACAGTGAGGCGGATATCTACGGGGAAATCGGCGTGACAGATTTGACGATGGCGTTGGCATCGGAGAACTGCGATGTGAAGTCTATGCATGAGCATGACGAGAGTTTGGAAAATTATTATCTCAATCTGGTGGGAGGTGGAACACATGTTTAATCTTCTATCAGCGGGATTCTACAGAATCAGGAAAAATAAGGTGTTTTGGGGCAGTATGTTTGTCATGGCAGTATGGTCTGTGATTATCTGTGTGGAACATTGGAAAAATTTTATGGCGGATTATGATGGAGTATTAGACGAGGTGTCCTTTATGGATTCGATGTTCCAGGGACAATCTATGATAATTCTGGCGCTTGCTGTGTTTGTCAGTATTTTTCTTGGAACAGAATATAGTGACGGCGCTATCCGCAATAAACTGATTGCAGGGCATACGAGGGGAAATATTTATTTTTCTCAGTTTTTGGTCAGCGCAGGCGCCTGCATGTTGGTGTATCTGGTATCTATCGGAGTTGCCGCGATGTTGGGCTTTATCCTCTTAGGAGGTACGGATATGCCGCCAAAGACCGTTCTGCTTTATTGCGGGACAGGTGCTTTGATGTGTATAGCAGATGCGGCAATTTTCACATGGATTGCGATGGCGGCGGGCAGCAAAACGGTGGGCGCGGTTATATGCCTTCTTACAGGAGTGTTCTTTTTCAGCGGGGCAGGGGCAGTCTATGAACCCCTATCGTGGGAAGAATATTTCTATCAGCCCAAGGCTGTCTATGAGGCCACGTTGGATAAAACAAAAGGAGAAACAAGTGTTGTTGTGATAGGAGAAGACGAAGACACAGAGATGGTGAAGCTGCCGAATCCTTATTATATCTCCGGGAATACGAGAAAATATTACGAATTTCTGTTAGACTGCAATCCGGTGGGGCAGGCGGTGCAGCTTGGTGATTTGGATTTGGAACGTCCTTTAAACGTGATAATCTATGATTTGGTGGAAATTGTGCTCTGCTGCGGGGCAGGGATGGTGCTGTTTTGCAGGAAGGACCTGAAATAAAATTTCAATCCACCGGACGGAAGTATGAAAATAAACTTTTATACTGAATTTGTGGGTCAAATGTGCGTGCAAGCACGGCCGCTTGACCCATGTGTAACAAATTTTAAAACAAAGGCAGGTGTGGAAAGGTGCTCCCGTGGGTGATATGTGGAATCTTATTGATGATTATTTGTATTCTAATCCTAAAAATCATTTCCATGCAAAAATGTGCAGACAGGATTTGTACTTTATTTGCCGAGCATCTTTCCACAGGTACGAATACATTGATTACCATATCGTCAGGGGACAGGCACATGAGACATCTGGCCCAGGAGATGAACCGGGAATTAAAGATTTTGCGGCAGCAGAGACATCGGTATTTGAGAGGAGACCAGGAGTTAAAAGATGCCGTGACCAATATTTCCCATGACCTGCGTACGCCGCTCACTGCAATCAGCGGCTATCTGGAATTGTTGGAGCAGGAGGAAAAAAGCGAAACAGTGGTGCGGTATTTATCCTATATTGAAAACCGCACGGAGGCGCTCAAGCAGTTGACCGAAGAAATGTTTCGCTACACCATCATTCTCTCTTCGGAAAGCCCCAAGACACAGTCTGTGGACTTGAAAGCTGTTTTGGAGGAAAATCTGCTGAGCTTTTATGGAGCGATGACAGAAAAGGGGATTGAGCCTCAGATTCAAATTCCGGAGCATCCGGTGGTGAGGCAGTGCAATCGGGCGGCATTGTCCAGAGTATTCAGCAATATTTTGAACAATGCTTTAAAATACAGTGACGGAGATTTGCTTGTGGAAATGCAGGATAATGGAAGCATCCGGTTTGCCAACCATGCTGCGGCACTGGATGAAGTGCAGGTGGGAAAGCTGTTCAACCGTTTCTTTACTGTGGAAACGGCGCGCAATTCCACGGGGCTTGGCCTGTCTATTGCGAAAACATTGGTGGAGCAGATGGGTGGAAGGATTTCGGCGGAATATTCGGATGGACTGCTTGTGATTGAGATTTATTTCCTCGAAGAAGCAAATCAGGCTGACATACCTGTGTGTACATTTGGCTGATAAGTATGAAGATAAAAAGGGAGTGTAGATGACAATGATTCGAGTTGCGGTCTGCGAAGATGAAGAAGTGCTTTTAAATCAGTTGGAAAACTGGGTTAGGGTCATATTGGACAGACATTCTATCCAGTCTCATATAGAGTCTTATGTAAACAGCAGTGCATTGCTGGCGCGGGATGCATTTGATATTTTGTTGTTGGATATAGAAATGAAACCGCTCAGCGGGATGGAGCTGGCAAAGAAACTGCGTGTGCGGGGAGACGAAAGCAAATTGATTTTTATTACCGCATATCCGCAATACGCAGTGGAGGCGTATGATGTACAGGCATTTCATTATCTGGTAAAACCGGTGGATATCGAGAGATTGGAGAAGGTGCTGCTGCAGGTTTGTTCTTCCTTGCAGAAGGAGCACCAGCAGGCAATCGCCATACGGCAGGGAAGCGGGATTCGGCGGATTCCTCTGGAACAGATTTTGTATTTGGAGGTTTTAGACAGGAAAATCTATTTACACACCGAGGGAGAAGCGGTGCCGTTCTATGGGAAATTAGAAGAATTAGAGCCCACGCTGCCGAAAATCTTTTTTCGGTGTCACCGCAGCTATATCGTGAATTTTATCCATGTGCAGCGTTATGGTAAAGGAGATGTGCTGTTGGACAATGAAGAAAGCATTCCGTTATCTAAGCGCCGATACAAGGACTTTGGCCTGGCATTTATGAATTATCTGAAAGAAAGCGGGGACGTGCTTTGAGGGCGCTGGCCTGGACGGTTTTGTGGGGAATTCTCAGCAGCTGCCTGCAATGCCGTTTCCTGAAAAAAATGCTTGGAGAAAAATATAGCTATACGTATCTGTGGTTTTATCTGGGCACCCTGGTTTATGGACAGCTAAATGTAAGGTTCACTCTGGCGGGAACCACTTTGGGAAACCTGATTTACCTGTGCAGTTGTTCGTTTGTGCTGAATATGCTGTTGTTTCACGGAAGCGCAGTCAAAAAAAGCTTTTTTACGTTGTGGGTATATTGTGTTCCAGGGGTGGCGCTTTGTGCAGTCTGGCCCATATTTCATGCACTGGCAATCACAGGAGGACAAAATAGCTGCTCTGATATTGTCCTTAATATGCTCAATATTACATCACATTTGATTCAATTTCTGATGATGGAAATATTACAACAAAGACTCTATCTGCTAAAGCGTGATTTTACAGATAGGGATGCTATTTATTTCTTATATATTATCCTGTTCATATACGCAGCGGTTACCATGCAGAATTACCTGTTTCTTGGAGCCAGTGATTGGACGAAAGAGGCTCTTTGGGTATTTGCCGCGCGTTCCAGTTTGTTGGCGTTTGGCGGTCTGGGGCTTTATATATTCTGTATCCTGATGCTGGAAAAACGTCTCGTGGAACGTTTGGCAAAGCAGCAGTATCAGATGATGAGCGAACAATTGGAGGTCTCCAAAGAACAGTATGCTCATCTGGTAAAGATTCGCCATGATATGAAAAATCACGGGCTGTGCCTGGCACAGCTTTTATCGGAGGGGAAGACGCCGGATGCGCTTCACTATCTGGAACAGTGCAACATCCGCATGGAGCAGGGCGAGAACATTGTCCGGACAGGTTCCGTTTTTGTGGATGCGTTGTTAAATCCGAAATATCAGCAGGCGTGTGAGTCTGGTATTGATATTTCGATTCAAATGTCTGTGCCTGGGGAGGATCAGATTGAACCGGTTGACCTTTGCTGTCTTTTAGCAAATGCATTGGATAATGCGATGGAGGCTTGCCAGCGTGAAATGAAAGAGGGAAAGCCTGCCGGATGGATACGAATGAAAGCGCAGATGCATTCCAACTATTGGGTTCTGGAAATCAGTAACAGCATTAATACACCTGTGGCTATGCGCGGAGGCAGATTTTTATCCTCCAAACGGACAGGGAGCGAGGGAGTCGGGCTGCAGAATATCCGAACCGTAGTAGGACGGTATGACGGTGTGCTGGAGCTTCAGAGCGGGACTTGTTTTACATTGAGCGTGATGCTGCCGTTGACAGCAAAAAAGAACCCGTCTGCATCATAGAAATAAATGTTCGGCATAAATAGTCCGATACTGAAATAAGAGGAAAGAAAGGAGAAAAGCGTAATGAGGATTTATGCAGAACAGACAATCAACCTATTTCAGACAGGTATGCGAAAATCTGGCTTCCATCAGAATCAATCTGTTCAGGGGCAGCGCTCAGAAGCTGTGCGGAGAGATATGGCAGTCATATCCCCACAGGGAAAATCAGCCGGACTTTTGGCAAATCTGATGAACCAGAAAGAATTGATACAGGCGAACAAGGATTCTCTGATTGAGATGACATTGGATGAGGAGAATACAGGCGGTTCGGCAGGCCTGCAGGAACAGTTGGAGGAATATGAGAAACAACTGGATTCCCTTGATAAGCAGATTGCCGCAGAGATGGCGAAACAGGCGGAAGGTACTGAGAATACCGGTAAGAACAGTCTCCTGGAGCAGAAGCCTTTGAATACGGAAGGGACGGAGTCCGGGGATGACAGTCTTGCCCGGCTGACAGAGCAGGCGGCGGATTTTGAAAGGGTGGAGACGATGCAGCAGGCGGATGTAAGACGCGAGGGCGAGAAGCGCGTATGTGAAGCGGAGATTAAGTTAGGATCTCAGGCGGCGGTGCGCAAGCTCGAGAAGGCGGAGCAGATGGAAGGGCTTACGAGTCATATAAAATCGCTGCTGAGGAAATAGAATCAGAAGCAGCCCATTTGGCTGTAGGAACCCATAAAAAAGAAGCTGCTTTTGGCAGCTTCTTTTTGCTTCGTCCTTTTATGAAAATACCTTCTTTATTCTCGCCCAGATTGCAGAATTTCTGATAGAATACTGTCTTACGGTTGACTGGTCACAGTACATGTAGCGCTCTTCACGCATCCATTCCGGAATTTCAGGTTGTCTTGGTGTTTCCATTGCAGCACAAAATGTAATCATAAAAAACGCCTCCTTTTTTTGTAATCGACTTGTGGATTATCTTGTTTTTTCCGCTCGTTCTTGTTACTTATATGATAGCAAATTTTCAGAATTTTCCAATGGATTGAAAACATAAAAATAAAATAAAAAATTGTGCTCTCAGTACAAATGAGATATAATACAAACAGGCAAAGAAAAAGTGAAGTTATAGGAAGCGAGTGAGAAAATGGGATTTACAATACAAGATATGATGTTGATTTCCCAGGAACAGTACCAGATGCAGTTTATTGCCGGCAATAATGGCTGGTCCAACTCCATAAGCTGGGTACATATGGTGGAGGATATGGTGATCATTCAGCATTTTTGGGGAAAAGAACTGGCAGTCACTACCGGACTTGGGTTTGACACCACAGAAAAGCTTCGCATGCTCATTGAAGAGCTGATTCGGCGTCATGGGGCCGGATTAATCGTCAATACAGGATATTATATTCATGAGATTCCGTGGGCTTTAATGGATTACTGCGATGAAAACGATTTTCCTCTTTTGACGGTTCCATGGGAAATCCATTTGGCGGATATGATCAAGGACTACAGCATCCGCATTTTTATGCAGGGAACAGCGGATAAGGAAATTTCCAGTGCACTGATTCAAGCCATAGAACAGCCTGCCAATCAGGAGGAATACAGACAGAAGTTGTTGCCTTATTTTGACGAGGACGGGACTTTTCAAGTAACGCTGATTACGACAGATCATCTGGACGAAATGGATACGGTAGAGCGGCAGAAGTTATCGTACCAGGTTCAGGTATATTTGGAGAACATCACGCATAATGGGAATTTTATGTACTATGACTCCAATTTTATGTTGGTAGTCAATGATATCACAGAGGAAGAATTGGATGAAATTGTCACTGGCATGGCCCGGAGAGCAAAACGGCGTATGCCTGGTATTCCGCTTTATACCGGAGTGGGAAGCTGCATGACCGATATCTCGAATCTGCATGTCAGTTATTCCAGGGCAAAAGCAGCGGTGCAGATGGCAAAGAAGAGAAAACAGGACTTGTTTTATTTTGACGAGATGGGGTTGTATCGGCTGTTGTATATGGTAGATGATAATCGTCTGTTAAAGGAGATGGCGGAGGAGCCGCTGAGGCCATTACTGGAGTATGACAGGAAGCACAAGGCAAATTATGTGGATACGCTGGAACTGTACTTGCGGCATAATGGCAGTATCCAGGCAGTCTCAGAGGAAATGTTTACCCATAGAAATACCGTGATTTACAGAATGAATAAAATTAAAGAGCTGTTAGGGTCAAGTCTGGAACAGACAGAAGAGCGGCTGCCGTTTCAGATTGCATATTATATCCGGGCGATGTAAAAGCAGTTTGAAAGATGTTATTTTGCTGCTGTTACGGGGCCGTACACTGTAACGTTATTTTAAAAGTTTGCGGAAGATAGGAAAAAACGCTTGCCATAGTTCCCCTTTTGTAGTAAGTTAGTAGTCAATGCGCAAATTGCTGTGAAAAGTATCCTGAACAGATTGCTCAGGGTACTTTTTTGAGCCGTTGGCAGCAATCGAAAGGAGGACTACAAAATGGAACAAAGCAGGCAAAAAACAGGTTTTTTTAGGCGTTTTATTGGTGACAAAGCATTTTATAAAATGGTGCTGGCTATTGCGGTGCCGATTATGGTACAGAACGGAATTACGAATTTTGTAAGCCTTCTGGATAATATTATGATCGGACGCATTGGGACAGAGCAGATGTCCGGTGCGGCAATTGTCAATCAGCTTTTGTTTGTATACAATCTCTGCCTGTTCGGAGCAGTGTCCGGTGCAGGAATCTTCACGGCTCAGTATTTTGGACAGAAAGACCACGAAGGAATCAGGCAGACATTCCGGTATAAAATATGGATGGTTACGATTCTGACAGGGATAGCTGTTTGCCTTCTGTTTACTGCAGGAGAGCCGCTGATTGGTCTGTACCTGGAGGGAGATGGAGGCGCAGGGGCGATTGAAGCCACCCGAAATTACGGAATGCAGTATTTATATATTATGCTGATTGGCCTGCCTGCATTCATGCTGAGCCAGGTTTATTCCAGTACTCTTCGCGAATGCGGGGAGACGGTGACCCCTATGAAAGCCGGGATTACCGCAGTATTAGTCAATCTTGTTTTTAACTACATTCTCATCTATGGAAAATTTGGTTTTCCGGTACTCGGTGTGAAAGGGGCAGCCGTTGCAACGGTTATTTCCCGTTATGTGGAGCTGCTTATTGTGGCGGGGTGGACACACAGACATGGGGAGGAGAATCCATTTGTAAATGGATTATACAGTACTATGAAGGTTCCGCTGAGGTTGGTAAAGAAATTCTTCTTGACAGGAGTGCCGCTTCTTATCAATGAGACTTTATGGGGAGCCGGAATGGCATTTCTGACGCAGTGTTATTCTGTCCGCGGACTGAATGTGGTGGCGGCTATCAATATTGCGAATACCATTAACAATGTATTCAGTGTCGGTTTTATCGCACTGGGAGAGTCGGTGGCGATTGTCGTGGGTCAGATTTTAGGCTCCGGAGATATGAAAAAAGCGAGGGATACGGACAACAAAATGATTGCTTTTGCTGTCATGTTCTGTACCGGTATGGCAGTGTTGATGTTGTTTGTGGCGCCGTTTTTCCCGATGCTTTACAATACTAATGTACAGGCCAGGGAACTGGCGAAGTATTTCATTATAGTGATGGCTTTCGCCATGCCTCAGAATGCATTCTTAAATGCTGCCTATTTCACCCTGAGGTCCGGCGGAAAAACCGTAATCACATTCATATTTGACAGTGGATGTGTCTGGTGTGTCAGTGTGCCGATTGCATACATATTGAGCAGGTTTACAGGGCTTCCGGTAATAGCAATCTTTGCATTAGTCCAGGCAGGAGACCTGTTAAAATGTATCGTTGGATTTGTACTAGTAAAAAAAGGAGTCTGGATTCAGAATATCGTTTCCGGATGATGAAAATGACAGCCTCGCCGTTTTTGCGGCGGGGCTGTTATTGTAAAAAATTATGTCATATTAAAATCATATATTAACAAGTTTCCTGTTGGTTGGATAGAAAATTGCAGATTTCCTCTGCTGTTTTTTCAGGATTTTTGCAGATTGCATTATAGATAGAAAGAATTTCTTCTGCTGTTGTTTCCATTTCATCGGCAATCACTGTCAAAGGCTTATTTTTTCTATACTTTTTCTGGATTAGGGATATTCGTTCCGTTAGTTTGGCGGCGTCTATTTTCTTTTTTGAGGCGTGTTGTTCATCTCTTACAGCGGCCGCTACAGCTTTTGGCAGCTCTATTTCCATTTCTTTTTCCACAGCCTTCGGCAATTCTTCTTCCAATTTTTCTTTCAATTTTTCTTTCAATTTCCTATCAAATTTTTCCCGCACGATTTCCATAACGATATCAGTCATACCATTTACCTCCTCAAATGTTTTTTGATTTGCGCGCATAATCGTGTCTAGAACTGAATGATACAGATTATTATCCGTATGCACCAAATAGTCCTCGATTAGTTTCTTTGCCTTTTCAGATTCCCTCAGATTATTTGTGAGACTTTTCAGCCAGAGATTTTCGGTCTCAGACAGACGCCCGGTTACAATAATCTGGATTGGGATAATATCACCTTTTACAAAATAAATTCCTGGCTCTGTCATTTCCACTACAAAATTTCTTACGGTTTCCAGATGCTGAATTAATTTGCGGGGATACTTTTCTGACACAAAGGTAATTGTCAGTTCATTCACAGAGATACTGTTTACGTAAGGCACATCTGCTTTATAAAAGCAAGTATAACCATAGACCTTGTAATAGTCATCAATGCTTAGAGAGTCACCGGGTCCCTTATATTCTACGATATTATATTTTTTAAATATCCTCCCAATGTTTTTCTTGACAGGCCGGGCCTTCTCTTTTTTTATAATCAGTACATCGATTTCCATTGGATTTTTTCCAAGCTGATGTTCATTCTCAAAAATCAGATTGTCCGCATCATCTTTTAGTTCAATCTGGATATCTGCAAAAAATGCAGGATGCCAATAGGTTGCATCAGTTTCTTTTTTCTTTGGCTCCATAGAAAACCTCCTTATTCTGTTTTCGTTAGGAGATTTTCCGTTGCTTTTTCAGAAAACCTCCTGCTTATTTTGGATAAAAGCACGAATTTTCTGAAAGAACGGGAGCCTTTCGCACCCTTGCATTGAAATGTCATAGATACAATGGAATCAGATATTCCATCATAATTGAACTTTAGAAAATATGCTTTTTCATATTCTAACACAGAGATGGTGCAGAATTCAAGACAAAATTTATATATATAATGTCCACCAAATATAGAATTTTCAGAATTGAGATATCCTCCCGCACATAGTAAAATAGCATTATAAATTGAGCATGATAAAAAATTTAGGAGGAAAGCAAACAACATGTTTTTGACAAGCAGAAAATTAGAAAGACGAATCAGCGAGTTAGAGCAATACAGATACAGAGATATCATAGAATTAGAGCAATTTGCCGCCACGGAGGAGAATCAGGGCGTCGTAAACCCAACACTTCCCACATCAGGATTTGAAGGCTGGTCCATCTTAAAGACCGGAGATACCTGGAAGGGACGCGACCGTTTCCTCTGGATGCATAAGGAGCTGGAAATACCGGCTGAGTGGAAAGGCAGAAAAGTAGTCGGCGTCTTTGATTTTGGAAATACCGGAGGCGGAAATAATTCAGGCTTTGAGTCCATGCTCTATGTAAACGGTAAGATGTATCAGGGAGTGGACGCGAACCACAAGGAAGTCTTTTTTGACGATGCTCTCTGCGGAACTACCGTGGATGTTACATTCCGGCTGTGGTCGGGTCTGGAAGGCGGCGGGGTTCCCAAAGACCAGGAGCACCGGATTACACGTGCGGACCTGGCATGTCTGGATGAAAAGGTGGATGATTTTTACTATATGGCATCCATGGTATGGCAGACGATGGAACTGCTTAATGAGTCCGACCCGGTACGCCATGAGCTCTGCAAGGCACTGGACAGCGCGTGCCATTGTATTGACTGGTCTTATCCGGGAAGCGAGAGCTTTTACGAGTCCGTACATCAGGCAGATGATTTCCTGAACGAGCGCATTGACGGGATGGACAAAAATTCCATGATTAACGTATACTGCGTGGGACATACACATATTGACGTAGCATGGCTTTGGAGGTTAAAGCATACAAGAGAAAAATGCTCCCGCTCATTTTCCACTGTATTCCGTCTGATGGAAATGTATCCGGAATATATTTTCCTGCAGACACAGCCTCAGTTATATGAGTACATGAAAGAAGAGTTCCCGGAGATTTTCGAGAATATCAAGGAAAAAGTAAAAGAAGGACGCTGGGAGACAGACGGCGCGATGTGGGTGGAAGCGGACTGCAACCTGACCAGCGGCGAATCGCTGACAAGGCAGATTCTGCTTGGCAGTAAGTTTTTCAAAGATGAATTTGACAAAGATGTGGAATACCTGTGGCTTCCTGATGTGTTCGGTTATTCGTGGGCACTTCCGCAGATTTTGAAAAAAGCCGGAATTAATACTTTTATGACTACCAAGATTAGTTGGAACCAGTACAACCGGATGCCTCACGATACCTTCAAGTGGAAGGGAATCGACGGCAGCGAGGTTCTGACTCATTTTATCACTACGCCGGAGCCGTGGGATGACAACAGCTCCTGGTTTTATACATACAACGGAAAGCTGATTCCGAAAACAGTAAAAGGTGTATGGGACGGATACCGCGATAAGCAGATGAACAAAGACTTGCTGATTTCCTTTGGATTTGGTGACGGCGGCGGCGGTGTCAACCGTGATATGCTGGAATGCCGGAGAAGGCTGGATAAGATTCCGGGGCTTCCGAATGTGAAAATGTCCACTGCAGGCGAATATTTCCGCAAACTGCATGACACTGTAGAAAATACAGACCAGTATGTCCATACATGGGACGGAGAATTGTATCTGGAATATCACAGGGGCACTTATACGAGTCACGGTTACAATAAACGCATGAACCGGAAAATGGAACTTCTCTACCGGAGGACGGAATGGCTCACGGTGCTGAATGCCCTTTTGGCCGGAGACCTCAAAAAAGCGGAGCAGGAAGAACTTACAAAAGGCTGGAAGCATATTTTAACAGACCAGTTTCACGATATTATTCCAGGCTCATCCATCCATGAGGTGTACGAGGATTCCACGAAAGATTATGCATACATTGAAGGGATTGCCCGTGAAGTAGAGCAGACAGCCTGCGAAAATATATTGTCTTCAAAAGAGAATACATTTACGGTAGTCAATACTTCCGGATGGGCCATGGACCAGATTGTTTCGGTTCAGGGAAATGCGGACGGAGTCTATAGAGATACGGATGGAAACGAATTGATTTCACAAAAAGGAAACGGGATGACCTATGTGGAAGTGAAGGATGTTCCGGCTACGGGATTCAAAACCATTGTTTTCGAGGAAATGAAAAAAGATGTGCCAAAGGCAGCATTTACAGTCAATGGCAGGGAAATCGAAACACCTTATTATCAGATTTCATTAAATCAGTACGGACAGATTACGAAGCTGTTTGACAAAACCTACGGCCGCGATGTGCTGCCGGAAGGAATGCGCGGGAACGTACTTCAGGTATTTGAAGACAAGCCGCTGGACTTTGACGCATGGGACATTGATATTTTCTACCAGGAAAAGATGCGTGAGGTTACGGAACTGACCGTATTTGAAATCACGGAAATGGGACCGCTGTGCATGAATATCCACATGGAATGGAACTATATGAATTCTTACATCCGACAGGATATGATGCTCTACAGCAGTGACCGGAGGATTGATTTCCGTACAGATGTAGATTACCATGAACAGCATCAGCTTTTGAAAGCAGCGTTTCCGGTGGATATCCGCTCAACCTACGGCACCTATGATGTGCAGTACGGCAACGTAAGGCGGCCGAACAACTGGAATACAAGCTGGGAGCAGGCGCGGTTTGAAAGCGTGGCACACCGCTGGGCAGACCTTTCCGAGAGAAATTACGGCGTCAGTATCTTAAATGATTGCAAGTACGGGCATGATATCAAGGACAATGTGCTGCGCATCTCCCTTTTAAAAGCAGCTACTCATCCGGACCACTTGCAGGACCAGGGCGAGCACACCTTTACTTATTCCCTGCTTCCGCATGGAGGCGACTTTATCGAAGGGGCGGTTGTGCAGGAAGCATTTGCGTTAAATGAACCTATGCAGGTTTTGCCGGGAGAATGTGCGCTTCCGTATGACAGTTTCCTGTCCTTTGACAACGAACAGGTGGAACTGGACGCAGTGAAAAAATCAGAGGACGGAAAATACATTGTCATCCGTTTCCATGAGTTCGCCGGCTCAAAACAAAGGGTGACGATGAAGCCGGGATTTGCATATCAGGCATGGGCTCCCTGCGATTTAAGAGAGAGGCCGCTTGGAGAATTTACAGAGGGCGGGATTAGCATGGAATTACATGCCTATGAGATTCAGACCATATTGATTCAGTTATAGGAGAGAAAAAACACTCATGGAAGAATTATTCAACATTGAAAAAGTATTAGGATTTTGCGAAAAAGTTTGCTATTTCTTTCTGATAAACTTATTATTTATCCTTTCAAATATTCCGGTTCTGTTGTTTCTCCTCTTTGTGGGTGCGGGCCAGATTCGGGAATGCCTTCCTTTGTTTTTGCTCTGCCTGCTCCCTATGGCCCCTGCTTTGTCATCAGTGATGTACACAATGAACCGGCTGATCCAGGGGACAGAAGGACGGGCGCTGCGTGATTACAAAAGAGGATATTGCAGTGACTTCTTACAGAAGGTGGAGCTTGGTGCAGGACAGTTATTTGCAGTTTTATTGTGTTGGACAAATATCGAATTTTTCTCCATGCAGATAAAGATTTTTCCGCTGACGATTTTGTTTATCATATTGTTTGCAGTTGCGGTTCTCATTACACCGAACCTCTATGTGCTTGTCAGCCGTTATGAAATGAGAAATCTGCAGATTGTAAAAACAGCGGTTACCCTTTTGATTGCGCAGCCAGTGTTTACACTTGGAAATATTGTGGCTTTGGGCGTGATTCTTGCGGCATTTGAGACATCAGCGGGAACAACCGTGCTGTTTATGGGAAGTACTTATGGATTTCTGGTTATGTTTATGAGTCAGGGAGTCCTCAGAAAATTGGAAAAGAGATAAATAGGGACAGAAAGGGAATGTAGGAAATGACTGCATTTCCTTTTTGTGATTTTTTGTTTTAACAGAACACATCTTTAAATTTTATTTTATGGTAAAAAATTTTTACACATCATTATGATACAACAGAAAAAAAATCAGATACAGGAATCAGAAACATGAGAAAACATAAGGTAGAGATTAAAACATCAAAGCAGTTATACAATAAACTATTATTTATCTATACTGCAATTCTTGTCTGTGTAATATCCGCTCTGGTCCTCTATTTTTTTACCAGTACAAGAAATCGTTTTTTAGAGCAAAACCTGAATTATACAGAAATGATGAGCGAGTCCGCGTATACTTATCTGGAAGAAACCTCCAAGATTGCAGAATATATTCATGAGGACTTATATAAGTCAAACATGGAACTAAACGATGCACTGCATTATATGACGGACGAACCGCCTGTTTATCAGAGGTACCGTTTGGATACTTATATAGAAAATAAGATTAAAGAGTATAAAGGAATTGAAAAGTTTTTCCTGGATGCATTCCAGGCATACTCTGAATTGAACCATATTACCCTTTACAGCTATGAACATGATGAAATTACAAAATATACAAAGGATGGAAGAAGTTACAGAAGAAGCGCTGACAAGGAATTAAAAGAGCGGCTGAAAGAGGAAAATCTGGTGGAAGAGGACAGTTTTTACTATTTAAAAGAAATACGAGATCCGACCAATATGCAGGTAAAAGGCTGTATGCTTCTGGGATTCAAAAACAAAAGGTTTGAAACCATTCAGCAATATTATTCCCGTGCGGAATTGATGGTATATAATGACGCGGGCACAGAGGTGTTCGATTCAGCAAAAAAGACAGCGGTTTCTGATATTATCATTGCAGAGGAAGCCGGGCAATTGGAAAATGTACTGGAAGCCTATGTAGAAAAAACACAGGTGGGACAGTATCACATTGTCAGCTATCTGGAAAAGAACCGGGCGGCAGCCGTGCCTGTGTCTATTATCGTTATGATATTTGCAATGGGGATTCTCGTGATGGTTCTGGGAGAATTATTTGTAAGATTTTATCTGCAGCGGCTGGCGGAAAGGCTGAACCGGATATTGGACGGAATGACAAAGGTTATGGGCGGAGATTTGGAGGTGCGGATTCCGGCGGATAAAAACGGGGATGAACTGGACTTGATCTCCCGGTATTTTAACGAAATGTGCGCCAGCCTGGATGAACATATCCAGAAGCAGTATTTAGCGGAAATCGAGCAGAAAAATGCAGAGATGGCAGCGCTCCAGAGTCAGATTAATCCGCATTTTTTATACAATACGCTGGAGGCAATCCGCATGAAGGCGGTCTGCAACAAAGACCGGGAGGTCGGGAAAATGCTTTACAGCCTGGCGGTGACATTCCGGGCCCAGATTAAGGAAGCAGATGTAATCACACTATCTCAGGAGCTGCATTATATCAAGAAATATATGGAGCTGTTTGAGTACCGGTATCCGGAACAATTCCAGGCTGCAATTGAGTGTCCGGAGGAGTATCTGCAGACACCTATCATCAAATTTGTATTGCAGCCGATTATTGAAAATTATTTTATTCATGGGATGCGCATGAGAGAGAAAGATAACTTCATACGAATTGCAGTTGAGAAGGATGATGCATACAGGATTATCGTGGAAGATAACGGGTATGGCATGACGGAAGAGGAGCTTGCGGCTAAAAATAAGGAAATGGAAAATGGTGTCATGAAGAAGCAGGCGTCCATTGGAATTGCAAATGTAAACCGCAGGCTGAGGGCAGTTTATGGAAAAGAGTATGGAATCTATATGGAGGCCAGGCCAGGAGGCGGACTTCGTGTGATAATAAGGTTCAAACCAGAAGAGAATGGAGAGTCAGACACGGTTTCAAAGGAAGAGTAGGGCAAGCAGGCAGTCAATCTGCATAGCAGATTGGTTACAAATACGGAAAGGGAAAGACAATGAAAAAAGTAATGTTGGTGGAAAATGAGGAGTTGATTCTGCAGGGAATCCGGAACATTCTGGATTGGGAGGCACTTGGGCTGGAAGTCGTGCACATGGCCCATGACGGCCAGGAAGCATTGGAAATGTGGGAGAAGGAACCGGTGCATATCGTAGTCACAGATATCAGTATGCCGGAAATGGACGGGCTTACGCTTCTTAGAAAAATTCGAGAAAGAGAAGAACAGGTGCGCTTTATCATTCTGACGGGATATGATGAATTTGATTATGCAAGAGAGGCCATCCGTCTGGAAGTGGAGAATTATATTTTAAAACCCATCAATGAAGAAGAACTGGAGCGTCAGCTTCGGGAAACCGTGCAAAAACTGGAGGAGATGGACAAGAAAAAAATCCGGTACATTGATGAAAAGACGCAGTGGATGCATTTTCTGAATGGAAAATCAGGGACGGACGAATCGGAAGAGTTTGCCAGAATGCTTAATATGAAAGTAAACAGGGGGGGGATTTACTATGGAGCGGTCATGAAATGGAAGATGGACGGTTTGAAGGAAAAAAAGATTACGGATGTGATCGTGGAACTCAGGAAAGAGGAGAGCCAGTTGAAAATCGTGCATCTTCCGCCGGACAGCCTGCTTATGGTCCTGTCCGCCCAGGGGATGGATGAAATTCAGGCGCAGGAATATTTCTCAGAGCTTCAAAACAGAATCGAGAGCAAGTTTAACGTCATGACGTTTATCGGTGTAGGCCCCTCTTTTCAAAGTGTTGAACAGCTTCCCCAGGTATACAGGACTGCAAAAAAGCTGCAGAAATATCTTATCATCGAGGGTTATGGAAGCTGTATCAGCCAGAGGCAGATTAAAGACAGGAATACTCTGGTGTCTGATGTAGATGAGGCCCGGCTTCGGAAACTTATCCTTAAAAAAGAGAAGGACTCTGCGGTGGAATATCTGGAGGACCTGTTTATCAGCAATATACAAAAAGATGCGTCTGCCGGTTCGCTGTATCAGATGGCTGTAAGGATGGCCATGCTGCTTGAGGAAATAAAAAAGGAATACAAACTGGAATCCGGCCGTTTCCACGACCTTTCAGAATGGATAGAGACGATTTTCAATGCAGATGATATTTTGGGAATCAAGACGGCGTTTGTCTCTGAGATTGCGGAAATTATGGAATGTATACATGAGGAAGATTCTCAGTATACTCCGGTGGTGCGCCAGATTATTTCCGAGGTACAGAACCATTATCAGGAGGATATGAACCTGAAGACACTGGCCTACAAGTATCATATGAATGCTTCTTATCTGGGGCAGATTTTCCAGAAGGAGGTGGGATGCTCCTTTGCCCAATATCTGAGCAATACAAAAAACAGTATTGCAAAGGATTTGATATTAAATACTAATATGAAGATCAACGATATTGCAAGACAGGTGGGGTATCCGGACACCAGTTATTTTTATCGGAAATTTAAACAATGCTATGGTGTGTCTCCTGCTTCCCTGCGTGAAATGAAAAAATATTGATGTTGTAAAAATCTACCTATAATTTGTACAATGAACCTGTAAGTTTTCAACTATCAAAAAAAATTACACAATGATATAGTAAATATACACAAACAAATACTGCAAAATGACGTCAAACAGCCAGTATGGAGAAAAAGGAGGTCTATAGTTGAAAACGAACACAAGTAAGGCGAAGGAGCCGAAGGGAAATTTTTTAAGCCGGCTGAAAGCAAACAAAGAACTATTGATTTTAAGCCTGCCCGGAGCAGTTTGGTTTTTATTTTTTGCATACCTGCCGTTGTTTGGTATCCTGGTGGCATTTAAGAAATTCAGGCTGTCCGGGGACGGATTTTTTTATAATCTGTTTACCAGTGAGACAGTATGGTTTGACAACTTTAAGTTTTTGTTCAGCAGCGGTGATGCCTGGATCATCGTGAGAAATACAGTGCTTTATAATTTTACATTCATCATTCTGGGAGTTGCCGTGCCGGTGGTGCTGGCCCTGCTCTTAAATGAAATCAAGAACAAAGGGATGATGAAAATTTATCAGAGTTCCATGTTCCTGCCGTATTTCCTGTCATGGGTTGTCGTAAGCTACTGCGTATTTGCATTCCTGAATCCGGAAAAAGGATACTTCAATGCAATCATACAGCAGTTCGGGGGACAGCCGGTTTCCTGGTATACAGAGACAAAGTTTTGGCCCTTTATCATCATTTTCATGAGCCAGTGGAAAGGGATGGGTTACAATACGGTGGTCTATCTCGCATCCATCTGCGGAATTGATAAGACATACTATGAGGCGGCGGTTCTGGATGGTGCAACAAAATGGCAGCAGATTAAATATATCACACTTCCTCTGCTGCGGCCGGTAATCACCATTTTGCTGATTATGTCTGTGGGCGGAATTTTTAAAGCAGATTTCGGATTGTTCTATCAGCTCCCGAAGAATTCAGGCCCTTTGTATCCGGTTACCAATGTACTTGATACCTATATTTTCCGAGCATTGAAAACAAGCGGAGAAATCGGGATGAGCTCCGCGGCGGCCTTGTTCCAGTCAACCGTAGGTTTTGTGCTGATTATGATTGCAAATAAAATCGTATCAAAGGTTGACAACGAGAATGCGTTGTTCTAGAAAGGGGGATAAGGTTGTGGCAGAGCAAAATACTGAAAATTTATCGAAAAGACAACGGATGGCTGCTGAGAGGAAATTACAGAAAAAAATCAAAAAAATAGAAGCAGAAGAGTGTAAATACAATCAGATTAAAACATCAACCAATATTGCATTTAACATTTTACTGGCAGTACTGTCTCTGATCTGTGTCATTCCATTTATTTTTGTCATCATCATCTCCTTTACGGATGAGGCTTCATTGGCAATGAATGGATACCGGTTTATTCCGGAAAAATTAAGCCTGTATGCTTATGAATATATTATAAGTGCAGGAGAAAACATTTTAAAAAGTTATGGAGTTACCATTTTTATTACTATCGTGGGGACGATTATAGGACTTCTCCTCACAGGTACATATGCATACGCATTGTCACGTAAAAACTATGCATACCGCAAATTTTTTACCACAGTAATCACCATTCCAATGCTGTTTAGCGGTGGTATGATTGCGAACTACTTAATCGTTACGAAGGTATTGATGTTGAAGGATACTATCTGGGCGTTGATTTTGCCTCTGTGTCTGAATTCATTTAACATCATCGTACTTCGTACATTCTTTAAAACAAGTATTCCTGACGCGGTCGTAGAATCTGCAAAAATTGACGGCGCATCCGAGTGGAGGCTTTTCTTCCAGATTGTAATTCCTATGGCACTCCCTGGACTTGCGACAATCGGTTTGTTCCTGACATTAGGCTATTGGAACGACTGGTTCAACGCCATGATGTATATGGACAGCAAGGACCTGATTCCGCTTCAATATCTGTTGATTCAGATTGAAAGCTCTATCGACTGGCTTGCAAATAACAAAGCGACCATGGGTGTTGACGGGATTGCAGTAGCGGCAAACATGCCGAAAGAGACGATTAAGATGGCAATTGTGGTGATTTCAACATTACCAATTATTTTTGCATATCCGTTCTTCCAGAGATATTTTGTCAATGGATTGACGGTTGGTGCAGTAAAAGAGTAGGAAAGTCTGTTAGGAGGAAAAAATAAAATGAAATTTCAAACATTAAAAAGATTTGCGGCAGCAGGACTCGCAGCGGTGATGACAGCCGGTCTTTTAGCAGGATGCGGCGGAAAAAAGGCGGAAACAAATTCAAACGGAGAAGAAATTGCAGAATTGACATGGTGGCAGATAGGCGACGCCCAGAAGGACCAGGAAATGGTTCTGGAGAAGGTGAATGAATATATCGGTGAGAAGATTGGTGTGAAGTTGAAAATCAACACCGCTGGTTGGGGGGATTACGACCAGAAAATGCAGGTCGTAATCAACACAGGGGATGATTGGGATTTGTGCTTCACCTGTTCCTGGGCTAATAATTATCTTCAAAATGCAAATAAAGGTGCTTTCCTTGAAATTGACGACTACATCAAAGACAAAGAGATGTACAAAAACATTGACGAACGCTTCTGGGAAGCGGCAAAGGTTCAGGGTAAAACTTATGGGGTGCCAAGTGAAAAGGAAATCGGAAGTATGCCTATGTGGGTATTTACGAAAGAATATGTAGATAAATATGATGTGCCGGTGGATGAAATCCACAGTCTGGAAGATTTGGAGCCATGGTTGAAGGTGATCAAAGAAAATGAGCCGGACGTAGTACCTATGTATCTGACAAGCAGCTATTCCGCACCGATTTATATGGATTTGATTCAGAATCCGGTGGGAATCGAATACGGTGATGAAACCTTGACCGTGAAAAATGTATTTGAGACGGAGAAGATGAAATCCACCCTGGATACGATGAGAAAATATTATCTGGAAGGTTACATCAACAAGGATGCTGCCACAGCTTCGGATGATAAATCTATCAAGCGTTTTGTGACAAAAGGCGATGGTCAGCCGTATGCAGAACTGGTATGGGGCAAAGACCTTGGATATGAAGTGGTGGCGACTCCGATTATGGATTCCTATGTGACAAATATTTCCGCACGTGGCGCTTTGACAGCAATTAACGCACAGACGAAATATCCGGAGAAGGCCATAGCGCTTTTGGAGCTGATCAACACGGATGAGTATCTTAGAAACCTTTTGAACTACGGGATTGAAGGCGTACACTGGGATAAGGTGGATGTACCTGCCGACGAAGCGGCTGAGGCAGAGGGCAAACCATATGTATACGATAATAAGATTAAGCTGAATGAAGAAAATAGAAAAAATTATTCTGTTTCCTACTGGGTACAGGGCGGATTGTTTAATACCTATGTATTAGAAAATGAGCCGATTGACAAATGGGCAACGTTCAAGGAATTTAACAGCTCTTCAGTAGAAGCGCCTTCCTTTGGATTTGACTTTGATCTGGAGCCTGTCAGCACAGAAGTTGCAGGATTCGGAAATGTCATGGATGAGTTTGGAAAATCACTGTATACCGGAAGTGTTGACCCGGAGGAATACCTGCCGAAGCTTCAGGAAAAACTGGAAGCGACAGGTATCGATAAAGTGATTGAGGAGATGCAGAAACAGATTGACGAATGGAAAGAAAATCAATAGAGGGCAGAGACAGAGCAGGTTATCGTTGAAAATGAAGTCCTGTCAATGATTGAAAATGATGGAGTCCAAAAAAGGGCAGCTCTTAGAAAAGGGCCGCCCTTTTAAAAAGAAAATAACACTCAGGAAAGGAGCCTATATGGAAAATCAACAGAAAGAGCTGATCAGCCTGGTTGGAAATATGCAGCAGCTCATGTATGTACGTCCTGTTACATTTGATGAGGGAAGAGCCAGAGGGATGAAGGCATACGAGGTAAAAAACGGTCCTTTAGCATTTACAGTGATGGCAGATAAATGTCTGGATATTGCAGATGTCTCCTTCCAGGGACAGAACATCAGCTTCCTGTCGAAGCCTGGTCTCATGGGGCGGAACCATTATGATACCAACGGGGAGGAAGCTCAGCGCAGTATCATGGGAGGGATGCTGTTTACCTGCGGCCTAGAAAATATCTGTGCTCCCTGTACAGTTGACGGCAAAGATTATCCGATGCATGGAAGGATACGTACTACACCGGCAGAACATGTAAGCGCAGACGCCCGCTGGGAGGGGGAGCGTTATCTGGCTGAATTGTCCGGAGAGATGCGTGAGGCAGAGTTATTTGGAGAAAACCTGGTACTGAGAAGAAAAATCACCACCGAATATGGAAAAAACAAAATCTATATTGAAGACACGATTACAAATGAGGGGTTCCGTGCAGAGCCTATGATGCTGTTGTATCATATGAATGTGGGATATCCACTGTTGAGTGAAAAATGTGAGATTATTTTGCCGACAAAAAATGTAATCCCCAGGGATGAAACGGCGGCAAAGCATACTGCAGATTGGAACAGAATGCAGGCACCGAAGGATGAGGAGCCGGAATCTGTATTTCTGCACGAGATGGCCTCAGATGAAAACGGAAATACATTTGCGGCAATTGTGAATAAAGAAATTGGAATTGGTCTGAAAATAGAGTATAATACAAAAGAGCTGCCCTATTTTATGCAGTGGAAATCCATTGCGTCAGGAGATTATGTTCTTGGATTGGAGCCGGCCAATTCCAGTGTATATGGGAAAGTGTATCATATCGAGGAGCAGAGTCTTCATAGGATGGAACCGCAGGCGGCAGAGACGAAGCAGATTGTGCTTACATTTCTTACGGGGGTGCAGTTGGACGAAGTGAAAAAAGAGGCAGAAGATTTGGCAGGCCGCGGCGTATAGTAGGAAAATTGGTTACAAATTTTAGGCAGTGTAATGTATTGTATGAAAAAAGATACGGGTATTGGTTACAAATTCAGAAAGGAGACATGGAGATGAAACGTTCAAAAATAAATGCAGAAATCAAACATATGGAGGAAATGATTCAGGCTCATGGATTTGAGATTCCGCCGTTTTGCAAATGGACAGCAAAGGAGTGGGAGACAAAGGGGGCGGAGTACAACGAAATCCGGGATAATATGCTTGGATGGGATATTACGGATTATGGTCTAGGTAGATTCGATGAGGTAGGATTCTCATTGATTACGATTCGCAATGGTAATCTGAAGATGGATAAGTATACAAAAACCTATGCGGAAAAACTTCTGCTTGTAAAAGAAGGACAGATGGCGCCCATGCATTTCCATTGGAATAAGATGGAGGATATTATCAACCGGGGCGGCGGCAATGTGCTGATTACGGTTTATAATTCTACGGAGAATGGAGAGTTTGCAGACACGGATGTGACGGTCAACTGTGACGGGCGGGAATATACGGTTCCGGCAGGTACGAAGGTAAAATTGACTCCTGGGGAAAGCATTACGATTTACCCATATATGTATCATGATTTCCACGTGGAAGAGGGGAGCGGTGATGTGCTGCTCGGTGAGGTTTCCATGTGTAATGATGATGAGAATGACAACCGCTTCTATGAACCTATCGGCCGTTTTCCGGAGATAGAAGAGGATGAAGAGCCATATCGGCTGTTGTGTAACGAATATCCGAAGGCACAGTAAGAAACTGCCGCGAGAGATTTGGAACTCGCGGCAATTTCTGGTTCAGCGTAAATGGATGAATAAGGAATTGACCGGAATAGAATGGGGATAGATAAAGGAGGTAGAAATGATAAGGCAGATATTACATGAAAATTGGCGGATGCGGCAAGTGGGAGGGCCTGAACAGCCGGCGGTGGTTCCGGGGACGGTCTATACGGACCTGCTGCGTAACGGCAGTATGGAGGACCCATTTTGGAAAGACAACGAGAATCAGGCTCTTTCACTGATGGAAGAGGATTATGAATATGAAACCCATTTTGATGCGGAGGAAACCTTATTTTCACAGGATAGAATATTGCTCCGCTTTGACGGGCTGGATACGATTGCAGATATTTTTCTGAATGGGACTTTTATTGGTGAGGCGTATAACATGCACCGTATCTGGGAGTATGATGTTACCCGGATGCTCAAAAAGAAGGACAATGTACTGCGGGTTGTACTGCATTCGCCGCTGCGCTTTATCCGGAGTGAATTTGCAAAATGCCGGACATTAGGCTCAGAGGATGCCATGGATGGGTTTGTGCATATTCGGAAAGCACACTGTATGTTTGGATGGGATTGGGGCGCACATCTGCCGGATGCCGGGATTTTCCGCGGGGTATCCCTGCTTGGGGTAAAAGATGTCAGACTGGACAGCGTTTATATCCGTCAGGAGCATTTGCCGGAGAAAGTGCTCCTGCACCTTGAAGTTGAGGAAGAGTTAGTTCCGAAGTATATTTGTACAGAGGGCCGAAGCGCCACAGCAGAAAGGAGCATTCCTGTAAGTGGAGGAAACGCCACAGCAGAAAAGAGCATTCCTGTAAGTGAAGAAAGCGCCACAGCAGAAAAGAGCATTTCTGTAAGTGAAGGAAACGCCTCTGTAGAAAAGAGTAATTCCGGAAATGAAAAGATTTTTGCAGAAAATACATTTTATACGGTAGAAATCACATCACCGGACGGTGAAACGAAAGTTTATGCAGATTCACCGGAAACCGTTGCCGTTGACCATCCTTGTCTCTGGTGGCCCAATGGTTACGGGGAGCAGCCGCTTTATACGGTGAAAGTCAGCCTGTACGCTGATGGGCAGATTGCGGATGTCTGGGAGAGGCGCATCGGGCTTCGGACATTGACCATGAAAATAGAAAAAGACGAATGGGGAGAATCCTTTGCCCACGAAGTAAACGGCGTGGCAGTTTTTGCCATGGGCGCGGATTATATCCCGGAGGATCACCTGTTGGGAAGGGTGACGCCGGAAACGACAAGGAAACTCCTGGAGCAATGCACGGCGGCAAATTATAATGCGGTCCGTGTCTGGGGCGGCGGCTATTATCCGGAGGACTGGTTCTACGACATTTGCGACGAGCTGGGGCTTATGGTATGGCAGGACTTTATGTTTGCCTGTGCGGTCTATGAACTGACCCCGGAATTTAAAGCCAATATCCGCCAGGAATTTATTGATAATGTAAAACGTCTCCGCCACCATGCGTCTTTGGGGCTGTGGTGCGGCAATAATGAGATGGAAATGTTTGTGGAGCAGAAAAGCCATTGGGTGACAAAAAAGACAGAAGTACGGGATTATGTTATCATGTATGAGCAGTTGATTCCGGAAGTATTGGCGGAATATGACCCTGTCACATTCTACTGGCCGGCAAGCCCGTCGTCAGGAGGTGCATTTGACGAGCCAAACAGCCCGGACAGAGGGGATGTGCATTATTGGGATGTATGGCATGGGAACCGTCCGTTTTCCGCATACCGCAAATATTATTTCCGTTATCTGTCAGAATTTGGGTTCCAGTCCTTCCCGTGTAAGAAAACTATCGAGACGTTTACGGATGACCCCAGGGATATGAACATTTTTTCCTATGTAATGGAAAAGCACCAAAGACAGTACAGCGCCAATGGAAAGATCATGAATTACCTGCAGCAGACCTATCTCTATCCCACAGATTTTGAGACATTGCTGTACGCTTCACAGCTTTTACAGGCCGATGCAATCCGGTATGGAATTGAACATTTCCGGCGGAACAGGGGGCGCTGTATGGGGGCGATCGTATGGCAGCTCAACGACTGCTGGCCGGTGGTTTCCTGGGCTTCGATTGATTACAGCGGCAGATGGAAGGCTTTGCATTATGCGGAAAAACGCGCTTTTGCCCCGCTGATGATATCTTGTCAGGAGGAGGGCATGATGACCCAGGAGGCAGATATGAACAGGGAGCATTTTGAATTTGAGAAATCCATTCGGCTTAACGTGGCCAATGAGACGATGCAGGACCAATGTGTTCAGGTCTCTTGGGCGGTTCGGAATGCGAAAGCAGAAGTTGTTCGTGACGGCGGTACGAAGGAGGTGCATGTTCCGGCGCTTACCAGTGTTTGGCTGGAAAAGGTGCTGCTGCCGGAAATCAATCTTTTTTCCGAATATGTGAGTTATGAGATGTGCCAGAATGGGAAAACGATTTCCGAAGGAACGGTTTTGTTCTCCTACTCTAAATATTTCCGGTATGAGAATCCGCAGTTGTCCTATCGGATAGAAGGCGATGAGATTGTGGTTTCTGCGGACACCTATGCGAAAAATGTGGAAATCCAAAATGAGAACGAGGATTTTATCCTTTCCGATAATTATTTCGACTTGAATGGAAATGAAAAACGGGTGAAAGTGATTTTCGGGGAGATGAAAGGGATTCGGTTGAGGAGTGTGTATGATATTAGATAGGTAAAAAGTCTGATAAAAAGCGGTTATGAGTTTCATTCATAAGGCAAAATAACAATGCCTCCAGTGTTGCATCTCTGGAGGCATGTCAGCTGTTGTCATCGTGCCTGTACTTTTGCAAGCAGGGCTTCTTGTAAAACCTGTGAAAAATTGAGGCCCATTTCCATAGCAGCAGAGTTAAGCCATGCCGGTATCGTGAGAGTTTTTTTGACAGATTTATCAAAATGTTCCTTTGCGTATGCAGCAACGTCTACAGACACCATATTGATAAATGCTTCATCCGTTTCAATTTCCAAGTCTTTCACTATATCTTCAAGATTGATGCTGTTCATGAGGGATGGTTCAGGAATGGGGTCACCGTCTCTTTCAAGCCAGCGGATATATCCTGCAAGGCAGTCTACCGCCATAGCCATAGCTTCATCAATTGTATTCCCGCAGGTTGCGAGATCATTTAAATCAGGGAAAATAACAGAATAACCGCTTTCCTCTTTGATAAAACATGCCGGGTATATAGTCAACATATTGGATACCTCCATAATTATAAATTTGACAAGAATTATTTTAATCCTGCCTGCTTTTTAATTTTATTTTCTGTGCCTTTGGGAAGGTCCTTGCTGTGGAAGGGGATGGTTACTTTTCCAGATTTTGTTGGATGTACGTAATGTTTATGAGAACCTTCTTGACTTTTGAACATCCATCCGTCAGCAAGTATCAATTTTTCCAGTTCTCTAGGTTTTATAGGCATAATCATTCACCCTCCCTTCTTTATACATAATAACACTTAATACGTGTTAAATCAACACGTATTATAAGAATATGAAATAAACTAATTAAAAAAAATATATATAACCCTCTACTCCACAACAAACCCCGCCTTTTCCAAACTCTTTCTTACCCTATCCGCATTTCGCATTCCAACGATTTCCAGATAAACACAGGAAGCATCTGTGGAAAGCCGGCAGCTTTTCATCAGCTCCTTCATCTGCACAGCATCCATGTACAGTTTATCTCCCTCTGCAAGGGCGAGGAAACTTCCGGTAAAGGAAGAAGGCGCTTTGTCCTCGGAAACTGTATTTTCAATCAGGGCGTCAGCAGGAGCATCTGCAGAAAAAGGCGTATCCCGAGAAGAGAACAGGAAGGTGACTTCCACATCCAGTGTTTCTATCTTTTCCTGAAAAACTTGTGCCTGCCGTTTGGTGATGGCAGTGCCATACTCATCCATTAAGGTGTGGAAAAAATCTTCTCCTGCCACGATCAGCGGAGATGTCCCTTGACGTTTTTCTCCTGCGGATTTTGTGATTTTCAAAGGCCAGGTGGATAAATCCACTCCCAGAATTTCTGCGGATGTCCGGAAACTTCCTATTTTAATTTCTGTCTGTGCGCTGTAGACAACCCAGCAGCGGCGCAGTCCGGGTAACTTCTGAATTTCTAAGAATAAGTCGTTTGTGATAGTTCCGGAGGGAAGAGAGGCCGTCATCCGAACCGGTTTCTGCTCTTTTTTCTCTTCTGTAAGGATTTGCCAGGACAAGAATAGGATGAGCACAATGGAGCAGAAGAGAAAAAGCACAGACAGATGGGATATCTTACCGGCGGATGTTCCGGCAGATTTACGAGCGCTCATACATTTTTTCCTCCAACAGTAAATCTTCTAATTTCTGTTTGCTTCTTCTCAGCCGCCACGCCAGGATTGCCAGAGCGATGGAAAAAAAGAGTACGGTCATAATCAGGACAGAAGGCCACCAGGAATTGGTCTCTACTTCTTTTTCTACGGTCAGTTCCACAACCTCCGGCTCCTGTATGTAAGTGGAAAAATCCTGTGTCTGTGTGTAGGTTTGTCCGAAAGCATCTTCGTAAGTCAGGGTTAAAGTTCCGGAGGTGGAACCATAGGCGCCCTCGCCGGTGTCGGCATCGGCCTCTCTGATGGATTCCATGTTTTTATTTCCTACATAGACTTTCATAGAGCCGCTATAGGAAGCTCCGGCATCCAGAGTTCCGGCAAAGATACTTTCTGTTGGAAACAGGCCGGGGGCATTTAGGACCACACGGGCATTGTAGACAGGGGCGCGTCCGGTATTTCTCACCTGCATCTGCGCAGTGATTGTTTCCATAGAATAGACTTTATCGGCCAGATTCCATCCCTCCATGTTGGCCTGTACAGGCTGAAAGACCTCCAGCCAGGCTGTTTCAGAGGAGTTATATGCCATTCCTTCCTGATTCTCATAAGAAAATGCAAATTCCACGGTCGTTTTTTTCTGTTCTGCAGAGGGAGAAACACATGCAATGGTGTAAATTGCGATGGCCTCCTGGGGAGCAACCGTGTCAAAATAAAAGGAAGTGGTTTTCAGTGAAACAGATTCGTCGGCGGGCTTCAGACTGACACTCAGGTTATAGATGGCATCTGTGCAGCTTTTGTTCCGAAAGCAGGTGACAAATTCCCGTTCGCTGCCTGCTTGGATTTTTTCGGACGCCAGGTTGTTAGATTCCAAGAGGAGTTTTGGCTGGTGAATGACTTTTTCTTCCACGGTTGTTTCAGGGGTGTTTTCGATGGCAGCGGGGAGCCCTATGTTTTCATTGCTTATATTTGCGGAAGAGCCAGAATCGTAGTTGTCCACATTTATGGAGGGGTCAGAAAAATAGCTGTTGGTATTGACTGATGAATCAGGGACATTGCTTTCGGTATCTTCCGCCAGTACACAAGTAAAGGATTTTCCTGCTGATGGAACAGGAAGTACTACAGAGAGTAGAATACAAAAAAAGAGTGATTTCATATTTCTAAAAATGCTTCGCATTGTCTTCCTCCTCTAAAACCCCGGCATCCATTTCAAATATCTTATCGCACAGGATTTGCAGGTCTTCACTGTTGTGGCTAGACAAGAGAATGGTCTTGCCTTTCTTTTTCTCATCCAGTAATAGGGCGCGCATTTCTTTTATCCCGTGTTTATCCAGTCCGTTAAAGGGCTCGTCCAGAATCAAAAGCTCCGGGTCCTCCATGATGGCCTGGGCGATGCCAAGGCGCTGGCGCATTCCCAAAGAATATTTTGCAACCGGCTTGGTGAGACCGGGGTTTAGGCCCACTCGAAGGAGAGCAACAGAGATATCTCTTCCGCTCAGATTCCCGCGTAAGTCAGCAAGAATTTCCAGGTTGCGCCTGCCGCTTAAGTGGTCCAGAAAGCCAGGAGTTTCAATGATGGCACCCAGGCTTTCCGGGAAATCAATTTCTTTTCCGATATATTTTCCGCCTACGCGGATCAGTCCCTGGGTCACAGGGAGAAATCCGCACATGCATTTCATTAAGACCGTCTTGCCGGAACCGTTGTTGCCGGCAATGCCGTATGCTTTGCCGCGCTCTACTCGAAAATCTAATTCCTTTAAGACCTCTTCTCCATGAAAGCACTTTCGGACCTTCGTAAGTTCAATATAATATTCTGTTTCCATGAGGAGTGCCTTTCTTCGTTATTTTCTCAGTTATATGGTTCATAAATTGGATTCAAGGCCGCGTCAATCTTGAATTTTGCGGTTTGCTCATTATGATTCTGCATCCACCTTCTGCTCCAATACCAACAGATGAAGCAGAGCCATGCTGACGGTAAGCAAAAGCAAAAACAGCCAAAGTGCGAGCTGATTATTTCCCCAGTCGTTTTCCGCAAGAATCCATTCAGAAGGGTCTATATAATACAAGGAATCCAGATAGCGTTCCCGTAGGATTATTCCGAAGGAATAAAGGATAAATGGAAATCCAAGGGCCAGATAAGTAGAGCCGCTCAAAGCTCCGGAAAATGCGCTGAAGCTTGACAGCGCTGAGGAAACCAAACAAATTCTGCCCGTAGTTCCAAGTAAGTCGGCTACGGCTGTTTTTGGAATATGCCACATTTCTTCCCGGCCGTATAGGAGGATGAAAAAGAACAGCAGGCCGCACAGTACAGCTATCAGCCATACGAGCGCACCGGAGAAGGCGGTAGCAAGGGCTTTGTCATGGCAGTACTCCTTCTTCCCACGGCGCAGGATTAAAAATCTAAGAAAATGTCTTTGCGTTTCTCTTAGATAGGCGTCTCCGCAGGGGAGGACAGCCGTGATGGGGATGAGAAAAAGTACGGTCCTTGATGTTAATGCATTTTCCAGTGTGCTCAAAAAAGTGCCGCATGGCAGTGGTTCGATGGATTGTAGATTTTGTTTTAAAGTTGACCAGTTTGTGCCGATTAGAATGGCTGCAAGCGCAAGGAGGACAGCCAAATAAAATTTTTTGTCTAAAAACATTCGTTTTAAATCCATGGGATTCTCCTTTTTGAGCCTCCGACCTGTTTGTCAATTCCCCAGAAATGAGAAATTATACTTAGAAAGTGCGCGGTAGGAGAGGTATAGGATGATAACGAGCAGCAGTCCGAAGAACGCAAGAGACTGCCAAAGCGTAGGCAGGTTGTCGTATCCAAAATCATGCATCCCATAGACAGCATGATTGAGCGGGCTGATCCATCCTACAATACTTCGGATTCGGTACATTTCATAATCCTCCAACCCTAAGAGTTTGCCGAGCACGTTCGGGTCAAGCAGAAAACCATATAGGCTGTAGCCAATACTCAGAAGCATTCCATATTTTTTATCCAAAATCAGATTCCCAAGAAGGATGAAAAAAGCAAGAGTCAGGCTGTAACCAAGCATCAGCAGCAGGACTTGCAGCATACATCCATAGGGACTGATACTCTCCATGACTTTTACGGTTGAGGGTACGTGCAGCTCTTTGCCCGCGCCGGAATACCCCAGGATAGCGGCCGTTTTGCTCCACATATTTCCCGGAAACGCATGTTTCATGCAGAGGAGCGTAGTGGCCGCCAGGATAAACAGGACATACATCAGCGTGCAGCTTATGACATATATAAATTGCGCGGCCAGCCATTTTTTCTTTGTCATACGCATCAGGTAAAAGGGGGTGAATGCATTCAGCTTCGGAATATCTGAAAACAGAAAGATTAAAAGCAGGGAGACGAGCAGCAGAGCCGTAGCGTCTCCAAAAGTCCAGAGAAAAGGTTCTGCCGCCTGTATGCTTGTTCCATAATCCCCGATTACCTCCACCACTCGTCCGCTCAATAAAAAGCAGACGATGACACAGAGCAGAAAGGTAAGGATTACCCGCGTATTCTTAAAAAATCCAAGGAATTGATATCTGACGACTGCGAAAATCAGCTTCATGGCCTAATACCCCAGTCCGCGGTCAACTACCGTTCCATCCGCGCCATTGATGGTTAAAAGGCTTTGACGGTCACCGCCGATGGTATAATCATAAGGCTCACCCTCATATCCCACGTTTACATGTATATCTCCATCTCCAAAGAAGTCCCACACAGGGACCAACAGACCGTGAGAGTTGTCAGCGCTGGGCTCATAGATTCTCATGTACCCAAGCGTAACATCGGAGACATTCACCTTGATGCTGCCGGAGTCTGTAAAGCTTGAATATTTGATGGAAGCCATTTCTTCAAAGATGTCCGCAATTTCGGGGAAAGAGAGCAGCTCCGTATTGCTGACCTGTTCCTCCTCAATCTGGTAAAGGTTCAGAATTTCGGCCTGTTGGAGTCCATCCTGATTCACATAAAAAGTGATATTTTCATAGAGCCAGGGTATGATGGTGCTTTCCATAGATTCCACTCCACCGCCCGGCACCATCTCATCTGTAATCGGAAATCCATCCACATCCCTCGTATAGCTGACCATGTAACCAGCATTACAATAAATGGGGGTGTCATTTAAGTATGCAAGGCTGTCATCACCGGATGCACACAGGACTAAGGAAGTGCTCTTTGCGGAAAAATTGGAAAGCCCCAGCTTTTCCATATATTGGTCTGCGATTTCAATGGCTTCTTCCGGGGTAATCCCAGCTATTTCCGCTGCTTTTTCCCTGGAAGGCCGGTTGGAGCCGCTGAGGTCTATCGTATCGTCATAAAAAAAACTAACCTCCCAATGTGGCAGTACGGAGTTTTTGGGTTCCATCCGGCTGATTCGGATATCCATAGGAGAGGCTTCGGTCGTTCTAATACGATAATGGTAAACCGCATCATCTAATTCCACAGCCCCGGTGAAATAACCGCCGGCAAAGTCCGCATACTCCTCCTGCATGCCAAAACCGGGGGTAATCTCCGTCTTTGCCGGTTCCTCCGGCGCTTCATTATAAATCTGTTCCCAGGAGGCGATATCCTCCTGCAGATTGTAATATTGCTCCGGGTTTTCCATCCCCTGTTCTCTGGCGGCTCCGATAAGATTATAAGGGTCCAGGTTGCCTTCGGCCTGATAAGCCTTCAACTCATTTAAGCGTTCCAGGGCTTCTGCCTTGCTCTTCTGAAAATACTTTTCACCGTCATAGATTGTTGCATCCCCGAAAAAGGCTTTGGTAACCTGGGAAATCCATTCGTCATCCAGTGGCTTCTGGCCGACCTTATATATCGGAACCTGCGCCACATCCGGTACAAATATATCTGCCTGGCAGGAAAGTTGAAAATTTCCGTCATTGCTTGTCTGGGAAGCCTCGTATCGTTCCGGAATCTGCAGTCTTTTTGACAGCTCGTTGCTTCCGTCTTCCCGCGCGGCATCCGCCTCCTTATAGCTGTCTGTGCTCTGCGCGCCTTTTTCGCGCACAATGGGTTTTTCCGGTGTTTTTTCGCATCCGGTAACCAGGCCGGACAATAATACGCCGCAGAGCAGGAAAGAGAGAAATTGTTTTTGTTTCATATGTATGGAATCCTCCGATCTAAAAATAATATTCTGGATAAAAAAATAGGAAACGCCATGGATTTCTGTCGTTTCCTATAGTATACAAAATGTGATGTAATCAAGTCATCACCGAAATGTAACCAAAATGTAAATACCGCTTTTTATGCTATTCCTTGCTATACATTACTTTACATGTTTTTTTATAACATGCAATCCCGAACTTATGGATTGTCTGCATTCCTTCCTGTTTAAGTGCAGTTACATACCCCTCATCCTCAATCTGTTTTATCGCCTTATGGCATGCAAAATCAAATGCTCCGTCTTCTGCATATTTCACTTCAATGACACATCCAATTTTTTCTGTCGGAATCGTAATCTTGATATCAGTATATCCTTTGCCTGATTCTGCATTGGATTTTACAATCCATCTTCCTTCTGCTTTCAACAATCCAAACAATATTCCATGATAATAGTTTTCATTCATTGGCTTCTTTACAAATGTATCCCGAATGCTTATAGAATCTACCATAAACTCATTCAAAACCATTTCAACTATCTCGGCTTCCCCATCTCTGATGGCCATGCAGAACTTATTCCAGTTAGCTGTATCACTGATTATTTTTATTTTAAACCATGAACGAATTTTCTTTTCGTAAATTCCCAACACTTCCTTATTTGGGATAATCAGTCGGTGATATCCTCCATCTGCCTCTCCTATATCCGTCAAATAACCGGTAGAAAAAAGCACGCTCCATAAATATGTCTGGCGAATATCTATATCCTTGCTGTCAAAATCTGTGTATGTCAACTCTGGAATTAACTGCTTTTCCACATACTCGCCAGAAATCAATGCTTCAATCTCTGCTTTTGTTGTTTCTGTAGCTTCCTCCAAAATATCCTGGACAATGGCATTGCTGCTGCTGTTTTCCCAATGCGATTCCATTACTGCGTCTTTCTTTAATCTCAGTTTATCGCACTGATTGATCACATCCCAAGGGCAATATACGTCAACTGCTCCAAAATGATATCCATCATACCACTCTTTTACATCAGAAAAGCGGTCTTCTACTCCATAATATTCCAACATTGCTCTGACTTCATTATCTGTGAATCCGAAATATTCAGCGCATTCAACATCAGAAATGCTGCGAATCTTAAAATTATTCAATCCCGTAAAAATACTTTCTTTGGCAATACGCAGACATCCGGTAATAACAGCAAATTCAAGGTTCTTGTTTGTTTTGAGTGCCTGGCTGAACAGAGACCGAATAAAATGTACCATCTGAGGATAAAAATGGTTTTGATATGCTTTATCCAAAGGAACGTCATATTCATCTATTAAGATGATTACACCGCTTCCATAATGTTTGTTCAACATTTCCGAAAGGAGTCTGATACTTTCCTGCTGTACATCCTCGTCCAGATATTTTGCATACAGTTCCCGCAATGATTCCTTATCTATTTCTGTAAGTTTATCGCTCTCCAATAAATATTGATGCCTGCGTGCTTCCGTTCTGATTACTCTAGACATCATCTTTAATGCATCATTGTAAGATGCCCCGCTTACATCTTTCAAGCTGATTACGATCACAGGATATTTTCCCATATGCTGTTCACATAATTCGGTCTCTTTTGCAATTTCCAGGCCTTGAAATAACGCGAAATCAGCCCCTATTTCAAAAAATGATTTGAGCATATCTAAATTCAGGCTTTTTCCAAAGCGGCGCGGTCTTGTAAAGAGATTTACGCTTCCGCGGTTTTTTAACAGATCGGCAATGAATCTTGTTTTGTCTACATAGTAAAAGCCTTTTGCTCTGATATTGCCAAAAAATTCCTCGCCTATGGGAAGTTTCTTCATCTCTGCCACGCTACCGCACCTCCTATGAAATATTTTCTCAATCATTTTTATTCTAATTTTGCTTGTAAAAAAGATATCTCTTTTTTGAAATTATACGCTACCTCGATAAAATTCTCAACCTGCTATATTGGCGTGTTTGTGTCTAAAATCATTCCTATATCTTAATCAATACCTCAAACTGCGGTCTCTCACCCTTCCCCGTGAAACTCCTTCCGATATTCACTGGGACTCACCCCCATCTTCTGATGAAAAATTCTCGAAAAGTATAAAGGGTCTATATAGCTTACGGAATGTGCGACCACACGGACGGATAAATCGGTCGTCCTCAGGAGGATACAAGCCTGGCGAATCCTGTAATCCAACAGATAACTCTGAATGGAAGCACCGGTAAAAGATTTAAAAATCCGGTGTAGGTAGGAGCGGTTGATATTTACATAATCCGCAATATCCTGAATGGTGATGGGGTCGCAGTAGTGGTCTTCAATATATTTCAGGGCCGTCTCCACATGGTCCGATTTCTTTTCGCTGACAGCGAATTGCTGATTGGGGAATTTGCAGGATAAAAGGAAAAGATATTCATACATAATGCTGTTCAAGATTAAGTCACGGTTTTGGGCGCACTTGTCCGCCTCCGCCATTTTTTCATGACAGCGCTTTAACTGCTCATCCTGTCCATAGTGGATTACCAGGTTTTCCAAAAAAGAAGTACGCTCCAGATAGCCCTTTACCTTAATGCCCTGCATTCCAATCCATGTATAGCTCCAGGGCTCGTTCATGTCCGCCTCATAGTAAATCAGTTCACCGGGGCAGATGAGAAAGGCATCCCCCTCCTTCAAGCGAAATAATTTCCCTCGTGCCTTATAAATACCCGCGCCGCTCAAAATATAGTGGATGAGGTAGCCATTGCGCAATATGGGGCCATAGCTGTGTCCGGGAGCGCAGTTCTCATAGCCGCAGGTGTAGATCATGGCGTCAATATTTTTATAAAAGTCGTTCGAAAAAATATAATCCAGCATGGGGTTGTCCTTTCTCTGTTTTTTTATGCGTTTATCTTTATCTAGTCAAAAAGGATAGAAGTATATCAATTCATATATTATAATTTATGTGTTGTCCAACCTACACCCGGCAACGGGAGGAGGTGTTCTTATGGAAGTCGTCATTACTTTTTTAGTGACTGTCGCAGCAGATGTGGTTTGCCTCCTCATCAGCAAATGGCTAGACAGGCACGATAAGGACAGCGAATAGCCTAGTGTGTGCTTGGACACTATAAAAGACAAGAAGAATCCCCGAATTGTGCTGCAACACGATTCGGGGATTCGTTCTTTTGTCCAAATGGACTCGTCATTACTTTTTGCCTAAACGGCATTATAGCATATGCAGATTTTAATTGCAAGATACAAATTTTTCACAAAATAAAATTTCTCCTTATCTACTATCAATCAAGATTGAATAGTCATAAACTTGAATGTGTAAGTCACATAACTCCATATACATTATATGATATCCGTTTATAATAATATACACAAGAGGCAAAAGAAAAAGAGAAAAGGAAATTTCATGAACCGGCTGCTGCGCTGTAAACAGTAGTCAACACTGTGGCCACAGGGATTAAGTAGTATAGCCTCTGTAATAGAAAATAATAGTGGAGGAGCATGGAATGGATGCGAAGAAGCGACAGAGATATGAAAAAATATCCATAGAGCTTACCAGGCTGGTTGGCGGAAAAGAGAACATTCAGGGAGTAGCCCATTGTGCAACTCGTCTGAGGATTGTCTTAAAAGACAATGACCAGGCGGATTTGAAAGCAATCGAGGATGTGGACCTTGCAAAAGGCGTGTTTGTGGCCGGAGACCAGGTACAGATTATATTCGGTGCAGGCCTGGTCAATGATGTGTACGAAGTGTTTGCAGAACATAATAACATGAAAAACATGAGCCTGAGCGATTTGAAGACTGTGGCGAATAAGAAAATGAATCCTCTTCAGCGGATTATCAAGGCGCTGTCTGACGTATTTGTAGACATCATGCCGGGAATCCTTGCAGCCGCACTTCTCACCGGTCTGTCAGGCGTACTGGGAAATCTGGAGTTTGTAAAGGCAAATGAAACTTTGTATGGAATTAACCGATTGATCAATATCTCGTCGGGAGCAATTTTTGGATTTCTGCCTCTGGCTGTAGCGTACAGTGCATGTAAGCGGTTCGGCGGAAGACCCATTCTGGGAATTGTTATGGGCTGTATCATGTTGAGCAACAGTCTGGCTGATGCCTATGCGGCAGCGCAGGGAACGGTGGAGGTCACAACATTACATATTTTTGGTTTGGGAGTGGACCTGGTAGGTTTTCAGGGAGGTATCATTGTTGCATTGCTGATGGGATTTGTAACAGCGAAGTTGGATATCTTTTTTGAGAAAAAAGTACCCGAAGTGATACGGCTTTTGCTTTCACCGCTTTTGACGACTCTGGTGGGCGCTATCCTCTTATTTACCATCATTGGTCCTGCAGGACGAGGGCTTTCCAGCGGAATCACCAATGCACTGGTTTGGATGACTCAGAATCTGGGTGTATTGGGATATGCCGTATTCTCAGGATTACAGCAGTTGGTGGTGATCACCGGTCTGCACCATATTTTCGGGGCAATCGAAGCACAGCTTTTGGCGGATACGGGCAGAAACTTTATCAATCCGTTGATGTCTGTGGCAATTATCGCGCAGGGCGGCGCAGTCTTAGCTTATCTGGCAATGCATAGAAAAAATGTGAAGGTTCGGGAGCTTTGTATTCCAAGTTTCATTTCCGTTTTATTCGGAATTACAGAACCGGCTTTGTTTGGTATTAACCTGCGGTATCGCTTTCCGATTATCGGCGGATGTATCGGCGGGGCTTTAGGCGGAATCGTGGTCTATTTTACAGACCTTGCGGCGCTTGGATTTGGGACGACGGTTGTCCCTGGAATCGCACTTGCAGACCCCACAGGAAACGGGTATATTAATTATATTATTGCACATGCGGTTGCAATTACAGGAGGATTTATTATGACTCTGGTCTTGGGAAGATTTATGGACCAGGTTCCGGCGGAAGCAGTGGCGGAAACGAAGAAAGATGCCGTTGCTGATGGAACAGAAAATTTCGGAACAGAAGATGACGGGATGCAGGAAGAGGATTCGGCAGAACCAGAAGTTCCGGAGGAAGAAATCTTTTTCGGATACGCAAAAGGACGGCAGATTCCGATGGAAGATGTAAAAGACGAAACTTTTGCAAATAAAGTATTAGGCGACGGTGCTGCAGTGATTCCGGATGAAGGAAAAGTGTATGCACCTGCGGACGGTACAATCCTCAGTGTTTTTGACACAAAACATGCGGTTTGCTTTGCAAGCAAGTTTGGCACAGAGATTTTGATTCATATCGGAGTCGATACGGTAAATCTTCAAGGAAAATATTTCACGGCTCATGTGAAGGATGGAGATACGGTGAAGAAAGGACAGCTTATGATTGAATTTGACAAAGAGCAGATTCAGAAAGCGGGCTATGACACCACGATTCCGATGATTTTTACAGACTTGCCGGAGGATAGAAGTCTGGAAATATCCGAACCTGGCAGCATGACAGTGGATAAGGCGGCTGCAGTGCTTCGTAAGTAAGTATAGTAAAGCATCGTATGAAAAAAACATACGGCAAACAGGCAATTACTTGCGTTGCAAGTGATTACAAAGGGGAACAAGTATGGACAGGAAATTGATTTTTTTGGATATTGATGGAACTTTGGTTTCCGCAATGGCAGCGCCTTCCGCCCATGCGGTTGAGGCGGTGCAGGGCGCAAGGGCAAACGGGCACAAAGTATTCTTATGCACAGGAAGGAATATGCCGATTATCGGAGATGATATCCTGGATGTGGGATTTGACGGCGTGATTGCCAGCGCCGGGAGCCATGTGGAAATAGACGGCGAGGTGCTTTTTGACAAGATTCTTCCGGAAGAAACGATACAGGAATGTCTCTCAGTCTTTCATTCTCATGGAATGTACTGCAGGATTGAGACGCCGGAAGGGATTTACACGGACCCACAGATGGAAGCCTTGCTCAAGACTGCAAAGCCGGATAAGACAAATTCAGAGTTAATCCGTATGCAGAAAGAGATAGAAGCAGGTATCGCCATTTCGCCCTATGAAAAGTATCCCTGTCAGGGAGCATATAAAATCTGTTTTACAAGCAAGGATTTAGAGTCTATTGAAAAGACGAAGAAGCATTTGCAGGACAGATTTGCATATGCGGTGCATCCTTATGCCAACAGCAGCGCCTGCTACAACGGAGAAATTATTCCTAAAGGGGTCGATAAGGGCAAAGGTATGGAAATCGTGTGCCGATACTATGAGGAACATCTGCAAAATACCGTGGCTTTTGGCGACAGTATGAATGACTATGAGATGATGGCGGCAGCAGGCACAAGCGTTGCCATGGGAAATGCATGTGAAGAGCTGAAACAGATTGCGGACGTTGTCTGCGGTAATGTCTGGGAGGATGGGATATATTACGAGTTCCAGAGGATGGGGCTGATATGATTATAAAAGAAAGGAAAAGGTGAAGAAAGATGAAAAATTTTAGTTACACAGTGAAGGATGAAGTAGGGATTCATGCAAGACCGGCCGGAATGTTGGTGAAAGAGGCAAAAAAATATGCCAGCAAGATTGTGTTGTTAAAGGACGGAAAGACAGCAGAGGCAGGGAAACTGATGGCTGTCATGAGCCTGGGTGTAAAATGCGGACAGACCGTGGAGGTTGAGATTACCGGAGACGACGAAGAAACCGCATATGAGGCGATGAAGGAATTTTTTGAGAAAAATCTGTAAAAAGAATGCGGCTCATTGTTAGTCAAACCATACTGGACAGCCAGGCAATTTGTCTGGCTGTGCCTGTGTAAAAAAGGATAGGAACGCTTTCAGAAAAGGATTTTTTAATTTGGCAGGGAGGTAAAGAAGCATGATGCAGTTTTCAGGAAAATCTGTATACAGGGGAATTGTGCTGGGTCCGGTTGCTGTCCTGGGAAATGAAGATGGTCCGGTCAGGCGCAGCAAAATCGAGGATGCACAGGCTGAAATCGAGCGCCTTGAGACCGCAGGACAACAGGCAAAGGAACAGCTTGGGGCTTTATACGACAAAGCGGTAAAAGAAGTCGGCGAGGCCAGCGCTGCTATTTTTGAGGTACATCAGATGATGCTGGAGGATGATGATTATTTGGATTCCATCCACAACATGATTCGGACGGAGATGGTCAATGCAGAATATGCGGTGGCCGTGACCGGCGATAATTTTTCGGAAATGTTTGCTGCTATGGATGATGACTATATGAAAGCGAGAGCTGCAGACGTGAAGGATATTTCCAACCGTTTGATCCGGATATTGGAAGGCCGTGGGGAAACGGATTTGGCATCTATGGAGCCTTCCATTATCGTGGCGGATGACCTGAGTCCGAGCGAGACTGTGCAGATGGACAAGGAAAAAATCTTAGCTTTCGTGACAGTACATGGCTCCACCAATTCACACACCGCTATTTTGGCACGTATGATGAACATTCCGGCGTTAATTGGAGTTCCTATGAATATGGAGGAAATCCATACCGGAATGAAAGCTGTGGTAGACGGATTTGAAGGAACAGTGACCTTTGAACCAGATGAGGAATTATGCAGTCGGGCAAGACAAAAGATGGAGGAAGAGCAGGAGAAACTTCGGCTGTTAGATGATTTGAAGGGCAAAGAAAACGTGACCCTTGACGGAAGGAAAATCAACCTGTATGCAAATATCGGAAGTGTCAGTGATGTGGGATATGTTCTGGAAAATGATGCCGGAGGGATTGGCCTGTTCCGCAGTGAATTTCTCTACCTGGGCCGTGACAGCTTTCCCACAGAGGAAGAGCAATTTCAGGCATACCGGCAGGTGGCACAGACTATGGCCGGAAAAAAGGTGATTATCCGTACATTGGACATCGGTGCCGACAAACAGGTGGATTATTTCAGTCTGGGACAGGAGGAAAATCCTGCCATGGGCTACCGGGCAATCCGTATCTGTCTGAAACAGCCGGACATTTTCAAGACACAGCTCCGTGCGTTATTCCGGGCCACCATGTACGGAAATATTTCCATCATGTATCCGATGATTACCGCGGTAGAAGAGGTTGAAAAGATATTCGAGATTGTACAAGAAGTGCGCGGGGAACTGGACGCAGCGGGAATCCCCTATCATGTCCCGGAACAGGGAATCATGATTGAGACGCCCGCATCGGTCATGATCAGTGATGAATTGGCGGAGTTGGTAGACTTTTTCAGTATTGGAACAAATGATTTGACACAGTATACACTGGCGGTTGACCGTCAGAATGAGAAACTGGATGATTTCTACAACCCCCATCACAAAGCGATTCTGCGGATGATTCAGATGGTCGTGGACAATGCGCATAAAGCTGGAAAATGGGCCGGCATCTGCGGAGAATTGGGGGCAGACTTAGAGCTTACGGAAGAGTTTGTCAGAATGGGATTAGATGAACTTTCGGTTGCACCATCCATGATTTTGAAGATTCGGAAGAAAGTGCGGGAAATGAATATAGAAAATTAAAATGAGCAGTAAAATAGGGTTGCATAAGGCAACCCTATTATCATAAACTCTAGACGTTACAATTCACGGCCTGACCGGCCGCGAATTGTAACGCATCCAGCTCATTGAAAAGTCGCCTGGCGGCGAGGGGCTGGATGCCTGAAACCACTGCTTTATCGGTCGGAGGCTGTGCAGCGTGGTGCACAGCCCCGTGAACAGTTACATCTAGACATACTCTTAAAACAATAAACACGTAAAATGTCTTGTTATCCCCAATGCTTTTGTATATAATGAAATCGAGTTGAAGAAGAAAATTTGTCTATGGCAAGTATCCGCAGTGATACTCGAAAGGAGCAAAAATGCTTTCTATATATTATGGCGATATGCCGGAGGCTGTATACAATACTGCTGCATATTTTAAATATGATTACGAAGATGAATGGATTACAGACCCTTTTGTAAAAGAAATGATTCTAGATGTGGACAAATCTGTCGTATTGGACAGTGGAGTGATAGACAGCCCTGTGTTGGGAAAAATACCGCCCCTTGGGCTGTCTGGTGGTGTAAAGACACTCATTCTTGTGAAATTTAATACAACAAAGATATTTAATGCCTCCACCTGCGGTGATAATTGTGCACGCTGGCTTCTCAAAATAGCAGAACAGGAGGACAGGACAATTAATCTGCGGCATTTACTACGATTCGGGAATGAACCATTTACAATACGGATATTAAATACAGGACAGATTGTACATTCAACAAAAGAGCTGGTGTCCATTGCAGGTGAATTTGTTTAAAGGAGAGAATATCAATGCGGGGTGTGCATAGAGTAATAATCCATACGAAGCGGCTGCACTATGATTTTCAATTGAGGAGAAATATTACTGTGGTTCGTGGTGATAGTGCAACAGGAAAAACAACGCTTGTTGATATGATTCAGGAATATGTGAATAATCCCTCAGGGAGTCCAGTGGAATTGGTCTGTGATAAAGCATGCTATGTACTTGCGGGTTCGCTGTGGGAAGAGCAGCTTTCTGGTATGACGGATAGTATTGTGTTTATTGACGAAGGGAATGAGTTTGTCAAAACAGATGAATTTGCAAGAGAAATACAAAAGACAGACAATTATTATGTAATTGTCTCCAGGGAAGCGCTCCCATCACTTCCGTATAGTGTAGAAGAAATTTATGGTATTAGGACTTCCGGCAAGTATGGAACTTTAAAACAGAGTTATCACGAATTTTATAGAATATATGGTGTGAATGCAATAAATAAAGTGAAACCAGAGGTGGTCATTACGGAAGATAGCAATTCAGGTTATCAGTTTTTCCATTCTGTATGCAGTGAACATAACCTGAAATGTTATTCGGTAGAGGGAAAATCAAATATTTTCCATTATCTTAATGTAAATAAAGAGGGCAGGATGCTTGTGATTGCTGATGGAGCGGCTTTTGGACCGGAAATAGACAGGGTATTACAGTTGTTGGACGAACGGGAGGACACCGCGCTATATCTGCCAGAATCTTTTGAGTGGTTAGTTCTGCTGTCCGGAATTTTGGATGATAAGGAGATTAGAGGAGTTTTAGAGACACCCTATGATTACATTGAAAGCAGAGAATTCTTTAGTTGGGAACGCTATTTTACGGCACTATTAATTGAGAAAACGAAAAATACGTATCTTGCCTATTCTAAAAAGCAGCTAAATAAAAGCTATTTAGGCGAAAAAATAAAAACGGCAATATTATCGAAGATGGAAAGGATAGAGTTGGGATAAAATTTGTCTGTTATAAGTATCGGATTTTTATAATCAAAAGAAAAGAGAGAATAATGAAAATATATTAGTGATTGGTAATTCGGGAGTTGGTAAATCTGCATTGTGTAGTGTGCTGTATGAATACTTTGTAAAAAAATGTTGCTTTTTCCCACATGATGTCTGATAATGAAAGCAGTGGCGAAGGAAAATTCCAAGAGGGGACAGGTAGTCAATGGTTTCATATATTGACGAAGGACTTGAGGGACATTTTTATGGTTTTAATAGCTCATTTAACAAATGTGGACGGAAATAGAAGGGAACAGACTTTAAAGGAGCACTGTTTTCATACGGCCCAATATGCATCTGAAAGTATTGGGAACGTAGGATTGCACCACACGGTCTATCTGGCAGGGATTTTACATGATGCAGGGAAAGCTAAGGCTGAGTTTGTAGAATATTTGGAAGACGCATATCAAGGGAAAGATGTGACAAGGGGGACGGTAAACCATACGTTCGCGGGCGTGGTATGGCTTTTTGAAAAATATCATAAGGATTCATCAAGTGTATGGGAGCGGATGGCATGTGAAGTGATTGGTTATGCCATTGGCTCCCATCATGGTTTGTTTGACTGTGTGGATTTGGATGGCGAGAACGGTTTTCAGCACCGTCTGCAAAAGGACAGAGAATCCATATGTTATCAAGAGGCGGTACATCATTATTTCACACAGGTTGTGGAAGAAGATTTTGCTGATAAGCATTTTCGGAAGGCAGTACAAGAGATTAAAGATTTTTTTGACAAGGCAAAAGAAGAATATGGTTCTCGTGGCAAAGTGTTTTTTCAGTTGAGCATGGTTATCAGATTGGTACTTTCGGCAGTTATTTATGGAGACCGGAGGGATACCAGTGAGTTCATGAGCCAGCAAGAGTGCGCTGAGGTTTCCGTGTGTGACTGGAAAAACAGACAGAAGTTTTTTGAACATAAATTAGCACAAATGGATTCTTCAACGATGCTGAATCGAGTCAGACAGTATATTTCCGAACAATGCTTAGAAGCTGCGGGAAGGCCGTCTGGGATTTATCGTCTGAATGTACCGACAGGAGCCGGAAAGACATTGTGTACGTTACGCTATGCATTGGCACATGCGGAAAAGTATTACAAAGAGAGGATTATTTTTATCATCCCGCTTTTGAGTGTCTTGGATCAGAACGTGAGAGTGATCCGAGAGTTTCTTACGGAAAAAAATGAGATATTAGAGCATCATTCTAATGTGGTACGTGAAAAGGGAAATATCGAAGAACTCGATAAATACGAATTTTTAGCGGAAAGCTGGAACTATCCGGTTATTGTATCCACCTTGGTACAATTGTTGGAAATCCTTTTTTCTGACAGGACATCTGCGATAGGAAGGATGCAGGCTTTGTGTAACAGCGTCATTGTGATTGACGAGATTCAGTCCCTGCCAAAGAAGACTACGGTTATGTTCAATATGGCAATGAATTTTCTGCAGAAGTATTGTAATGCGGATATTGTGCTGTCTTCGGCGACTCAGCCTTGTTTTGAAGAACTGAAATGGCCGTTAAGACTCTCAGAAAATCCAGATTTGGTACAGTTAAGCCAGGAGCAGCTGCAGATATTTCAGCGGGTAGAGGTGATTCCACACATGGATGCTTATGGAATGGATTGGGATGCATGTACCGAGTTTTGCCTGGACAGAATGGAAGAGCATGATTCTCTCCTGGTGGTGTGTAATACAAAGGCAGAAGCCAGAACATTATTTCAAAGGCTGCAGGAGCAGGCTGGGTATCAAGGATGGGAGATTTTTCACCTGTCTACGGCAATGTGTCAGGCGCATAGGTCAGATGTTCTGGAACAATTGAAGGAAAGTCTGCAGACAATACAGCAGAATCTTTTAGAAGATAACGTTCATCCTCGGAAGCTGATTTGTATTTCCACCCAGTTAATCGAGGCAGGAATCGACCTGTCCTTTGCATGTGTTATCCGTGTACTGGCAGGAATTGATAATCTGGCTCAGGCGGCCGGAAGATGCAACCGCAGCAATGAATATGGAAAGAGAGGAAAGGTGTACCTGATTCATCTGAAAAATGAGAATCTGAGTATGCTAAAAGAAATAAAGCACGCACAGGTCAGTACTCGGAATGTGTTGGAAATCCGGCAGGAAGAAAGTGAATCTTTGATTGGAGAACAGGCAGCCAGAAGATTTTATCGTTATCTGTTTGAAGAAACAAAAAATGAGATTCGATATCCAACGGAGGATGATAAAAACACGATTTATCTTGCAGACCTTTTATCGAATCTGAATGGTAATGTGAAAAAGGAGAAAAACAAAAATTATGTTTTTTATCAGCCATTTAAGACCATAGGAAGAAGATTTACTGTATTTGATCAGGATACGACGGATGTTTTGGTCCTGTATGGGGAAAGTGAAATGTGGATTCAAAAGCTCAAAGCGTTGGAAGATACATGGTTTGACTTGAAAAAATATAAGGAAATCATGGGGGAATTGAAAAAGTATACGGTAAGTATTTATGACTGGCAGAGGAGAAAACTGGATGAGGCCGGGCTTTTATATGGGATTCTGGATGGCCGGGCTTTCGTTCTGGATAGTCAGGCATATGATGACTGTTTTGGACTTACAGTTGTGGAGGAGCAGGCTGTGGAAAATTATGTTTTGTGAAAAGGGAGGATGAAATGAAACACAGAAATTCGGTAGAATTTGAGGTGACAGGGGACTATGGGCTGTTTGCAGACCCGGTCACCCGTGTAGGAGGAGAAAAATTTACATATCAGGTTCCCACATATGAAGCATTGAAAGGGATTCTGCAAAGCGTTTACTGGAAACCTACATTCATCTGGATTATAGATAAAGTGCGCATCATGAATCCAGTCCAGACGGAGACAAAAGGGGTACGTCCAATTAAATATTACAATGATAAGAATGATTTGTCCTATTACACGTATTTGAAAGACTGCAGGTATCAGGTACAGGCACATTTTATCTGGAATGAAAATCGTCCTGAACTGGAAAAGGACCGTAATGAAAATAAGCATCATAATATCGCAAAGCGGATGATTGAGCGAGGCGGGAGAAGAGATATTTTTCTCGGGACAAGGGAGTGCCAGGGGTATGTCAAGGCTTGTGTTTTCGGTGAGGGAGAAGGCTTCTATGATGGAGTTCCGGAATTGAGCTTTGGGATGATGTATCACGGGATTACTTACGCGGATGAGGCATATTCGGAAGAGACGAAAGGAAAAATGAGCGTGCGGCTCTGGCAGGCAGTTATGAGGAACGGCGTGATTGAGTTTCTGCCTCCGTGGGAGTGCATCCATCGTCCTGTAAGGGAGATGAATATAAAAATATTTGACGAGGCTCGGGGGAACTTTTCAATGGCCGGTGAGGAAGGAGGGGGATTGGATGTCATGGATGAGCCAGCTTTATAAGACTTATGAGAAAAATATAGGAAAGGGGCAGCAGTCAGAGATTCAGCTTACACCGATTGCGCATATGAACGCCAATGCTCAGATAGAAATTACGTTAAACAGAGAAGGAGAATTTAAAGGGGCAGTAAGCATTGACAAGAAAGATGCGGCTACGCTGATTCCGGTCACAGAAGCATCTGCCAGCAGAAGTTCGGGGATAGCGCCTCATGCATTAAGCGATATGCTCCCTTATATTGCAGGTGATTTTTCTGAACATTGTGAAAATGAGAAACAGAAAAAGAGTGCGGAAGAGAAATTTAAATCTTATATGGATAATCTGAAACAATGGGCGGAATCTAAGGAATCACATCCGAAAGTACGGGCGATTTATGAATATCTTGAAAAAGAAGTGCTGGTTTCAGACCTTGTGAAAGCCGGTTTGATGGAATTAGGGGAAGACGGCATATTTGAAAAGAAGAAAATCAGCGGTCAGCCTTATGAAAAGGTGATTGTAAGGTTTCGTATTTTGGAAGGACAAGGCCGGGATTGTACGTGGGAAGATACTTCTCTGATAGAATCTTATACAAAATATTATTTGAATGGACAGCAGGGAAAGAGGGATATCTGCTATTTATCAGGAGAAAAAAATACAGTTTCGCTTAACCATCCGAAAGGGATTGTGGCATCGGATTACGGGGCAAAGCTGGTATCGGCAAATGATGCTCAAGGCTATACATACCGTGGAAGATTCCGGGATGCGGAGCAGTCTTATGTACTAAGCTATGAAGCTTCGCAGAAAATACATAGTGCGCTGACCTGGCTTGTAAAAAAGCAGGGAGTATCTATCGGGACTCAGGATAAACGGACGTTTATCTGTTGGAATCCGGAGGGAAGGAAGACACCAAATATATTTGAGGATGAATTTGAATTTACGGATGATGAAGATGAAGAAATGCCGGATACGGAGTATGTTTATCAGAAAAAACTAAAAAAAGCACTCCGGGGATATCAGGATCAGTTTGAGGAAACGGATTCGATTATTGTGATGGGATTGGACGCTGCAACAACAGGACGCCTTTCTGTGACCTATTATCATGAATTGGCTGCCTCGGATTTTCTGAAGAACATGATTTACTGGGGCAGGACTTGTAATTGGGAGTATCTAAAATTTGACGAGAAAAAGCGAGGGTATCATGTGGTTCAAACGCCAATCTTTCGAAGGATTGTGGAATGTGCATTCGGGAGAGAGCGAGGAGATGAGCGCAGGAAATTCATAGAAGCCGATGACAAGGTGCTGAAGGAACATACACAGCGTTTGGTAAAATGTATGCTTGAAAGGAAGCAGGTTCCGTTTGATATTGTACATGCTCTCACAATCCGCGCGTCGACACCGTTGGCTTACACGAGGTGGAATCGCGAAAGAGTACTGTCTACGGCATGTGCATTGATTAGTAAATATCATTATGATAAAAAGGGAGACAGACAGGAAGAGGAGGACAAGATGAAACTAGATTTGAAAAATCATGACAGAAGCTATCTGTTTGGAAGGCTTTTGGCTGTATGCGAAGCAGTAGAGAAATTGACTTATGATAAAGATGAGACTCGTGATTCCAATGCAATCCGTTTGCAGTCAGCATATGTCAATCATCCGATGCAGACGTGGAAAATATTGGAAGGACTGTTAAATCCATATTTTCAGAAGCTGCGGCCTGGATCAAGGGAATATTACAGAAGGCTAATCAGCGAGATTGTCGGTTCATTCAGAGACGAAGATGCAGCAAGGATGAATCAGGGATTGAAAGAAGATTATTTATTGGGATACTATCTGCAAAGGGCAGAACTGTATAAGAAAAAAGAGGAAAAGCAGGAGGTACAGGAGAATGAGTAGTTTACAGAATAAGATTGATTTTACAGTGTTAGTGAAAGTGGCCAATGCAAATCCCAATGGGGACCCGTTAAACGGAAATCGCCCAAGGACAACATATACCGGGCAAGGAGAAATTTCTGATGTATGTATTAAGAGAAAGATAAGGAATCGCCTGCAGGATATGGGGGAACGGGTTTTCGTACAGTCGGCCGAGCGCAGTGATGATGGATATACATCATTGAGTGAGAGGGCTTCCGGTAATATTACGGACTATAAATCAAATGAGGAATATGCGGAGAAAGCATGTGAAATGTGGGTTGATGTACGAATGTTTGGGCAGGTCTTTGCATTTAAAAGCAAGGATAAAAAGGAAAGCGTTTCTGTGGGGGTCAGAGGGCCGGTATCCATCCATCAAGCGGTGAGCTGTTCTCCCGTAGATATTAACAGCATGCAGATTACGAAAAGTGTCAACAGCGAGCCGGCGGAAGGAAAAAGTTCGGATACGATGGGGACGAAGCATTTTGTGGAGTTTGGATTGTATCGGATGAAAGGTTCGATTAATGTTCAATTAGCAGAGAAAACAGGATTTTCCGAAGAAGATGCAGAGAAGTTGAAAGAGGCGCTTTGTACACTTTTCATCAATGATGCATCTTCGGCGAGACCAGATGGCAGCATGGAGGTGGTTTCTGTTTATTGGTGGCGCCATAATAATAAAATCGGGCAGTATTCTGCCGCAAAGGTACATGATTCACTGAAAATTAGTTTGAAAGAGGGGGTTCTGATTCCATCTTCGGTAGAGGATTATGATATCAGGTTGGAGAATTTGCCGGAATTAGAACCAGAAGTGATTGAGGGTATGTAAAAGAAAATGTATAAGGAAGACGAGTATTTAATGCTTTCTGGGCTGCAGCATTTTGCATATTGCAGGAGACAGTGGGCTCTAATTCACATTGAACAGCAGTGGGCGGAAAACGAGCGGACAGTGGATGGGCATTTGTTTCATGCCGTGGCGCATGATAATGAAAGAATTGAAAAAAGAGGAGATTTGCTTATAACAAGAGGACTTTCTATAAAATCAGCAAATCTGGGGATGTCAGGTGTTTGTGATGTGGTAGAGTTCCATAAATCGGAAAATGGAATTTCATTATCCTCATATGAAGGGCTGTGGGAGCCTTATCCGATAGAGTATAAGAAGGGAAAACCAAAAACAAATGATGCAGATGAGCTGCAGTTATGCGGCCAGGCAATCTGTTTGGAAGAGATGCTGCTGTGCCATATACCGTGTGGAAGCTTATTTTATGGAGAAAACCGACGGAGGAAAACAGTTGAGTTTACGGAGCAGCTTCGCGGGAAAGTCTATGATATGGCAAAAGAAATGCATGATTTATGGAACAAAGGGTATACACCAAAGGTAAAACCGCAGAAAGGGTGTAATGCCTGTTCATTGAAGGAAATCTGCATACCGGGGTTGGGAAAGGCGAAAACAGTAAAGGACTATATTGAAAAAAGTTTATTAGGAGAATAAAATGCGAAAATTGCTGAATACCCTGTTTATTACTACTGAAAACGCTTTTCTGTCATTGGATGGAGAAACAGTATGCGTTGAGATTAACAAGAAAAAAGTCGGACAGTTTCCATTGCATACATTGGAGAGTATTGTATGTTTTACCTACAATGGCGCCACCCCGGCTTTTATGGGAGCATGTGCAAAAAGGGGCGTCCACCTTGCGTTTTTCAGCCCATTTGGTAAATTCCTGTGCAGGGTCGTTGGAGAAAATCAGGGAAATGTACTATTAAGGAAACAACAATATCGGATATCTGATTAGAAAACAGATAGTTGTCTGATTGCCAGAAATTTGATTTTGGGAAAGGTTTTTAATTGCAGGTGGAGTATTGACCGGACTCTTCGGGACCATGCGCTTCGAGTGGATGGGGAGCGATGCCAGAAAGCAGCGCAGTATTTAACAGATGGAATGGTGAAAATAAAGCAGGAGGAAGACCTCGATTCACTCAGGGGTATAGAAGGAGAGTGTGCATCTGTTTATTTCGGGATATTTGACGAATTGATTTTGAACCAAAAAGATGTGTTTTATTTTCAAGGAAGAAACAAACGTCCCCCTTTAGATAATGTGAATGCAATGTTGTCTTTTGGTTATACGTTGTTAGCAAATGACTGTGCGGGTGCATTAGAAGGTGTCGGGTTGGATTCTTATGTGGGATTTTTGCACAGAGACCGCCCCGGCAGAAAATCATTGGCTCTGGATTTGATGGAGGAAATGCGGGCAATACTGGTGGATCGATTTGTTTTAACACTTATCAATAACCGGCAGCTTCGGAAAGAGCACTTCCAGACATCAGGGAGTGGTGCGGTAGAATTTACTGATGAGGGAAGAAAGAAGTTTATTACGGCCTGGCAGGAGCATAAGCGGGAGCAGATTACGCATCCCTATTTGCAGGAAAAAATATGTTGGGGCCTAGTTCCGCATGTGCAGGCATTATTGCTTGCAAGATACCTGCGGGGAGATATTGACGGTTATCCGCCGTTTTTGTGGAAGTGAGGGATTTATGCTTGTATTGATTACATATGATGTAAATACGGAAGATGGAAAAGGAAAGGCGCGATTGCGAAAAGTGGCAAAGCAGTGTGTAAATCATGGACAGCGGGTGCAAAATTCGGTTTTTGAGTGTATTTTGGACCCTGCACAATGTAAATTATTGAAAGCACAATTGTTGGAAATTGTGGATTTGGAGAAGGACAGCCTAAGGTTTTACTACTTAGGAAATCATTACCAGAAGAAAATCGAACATTATGGAATAAAGGGGGCTTTTAATCAGGAAGGGGTGCTTATTTTGTAGTGCGAAGTATTAGTACACATAAAATGCTGTTAGGTTCGCACTGGAAATTAGTGGAAAGAATGATGAAAAAGTGTTGCTTGAAAGAAGAATGATGAGAAAGATAATAGTAAAATTGTAAGTATTTGCTAAATGTGCATGGGAAAACGGGATTTTGTTGTGCATGTTTGCGGTCACTCCCTGCTTGGGAGTGTGGATTGAAATTAATTGATCCCAGGTATCTTGTAGTTCCAAATCGTCACTCCCTGCTTGGGAGTGTGGATTGAAATACACAAAAGCCAATACCCTAAATTTAAAATGGTACGTCACTCCCTGCTTGGGAGTGTGGATTGAAATCTTCCAGTTCCGTGGCAAAATACCCAGCTTATATAGTCACTCCCTGCTTGGGAGTGTGGATTGAAATACTGGAAGCGCAGCAAGAACGCCTTGAAGAATATGGTCACTCCCTGCTTGGGAGTGTGGATTGAAATAACGACAATAGATATTATTATGAATATGCAGAAAGGAGTCGCAATGAAAGTGACGATGGAACCCGCTG
>CANOBT010000021.1 GCA_947564305.1 uncultured Lachnospiraceae bacterium
AGATTGTAGCGAAGATGAATGACGGACAAGGATTATAAGGAGGTGGCATACGAAGTGAGTAAAACAAAATATTCCGGTCAGGACAAGTTATTATTGACAATTGGATACATACTTCTTGGGCTGTTTGTAGTTGCAATCATCGTGCCCATGATCTATATCGTAGTGGCCTCCTTTATGGACCCGGTCACACTGCAGAATAAGGGAATCACATTTGACCTCAGCAAATGGACGCTGACCGCTTATGAACGTGTTATGTCAAACGCACAGATTTGGATTGGCTTTAAAAATGCAGTCATCTACTCCGTACTGTTTACGGTGGTTTCCGTAGTTGTAACCCTTCTGGCAGCTTATCCGCTGTCAAGAGCAGATTTTAAGGGAAAAGGAATTTTCAATATTCTCTTCATGATTACCATGTTCTTCGGCGGCGGTTTGATTCCGACTTACTTGGTAGTCAGCAACCTGGGACTGGTTGACAGCATGTGGGCGGTCATCCTGCCGGGAGCATTCAGTGTCTGGAACATGACCATTGCCAGAACCTACTACCGCGGAATCCCGAATGAACTGAGGGAGGCGGCGGACGTGGACGGTGCAAACGAGCTGACGTTCTTCTTTAAAATATTGCTTCCGGTATGTACGCCTGTGATTGCTGTATTGACCCTGTGGCAGTTCGTAGGAATGTGGAACAGCTACTTTGATGCAATGATCTACATCAATGATTCCGCAAGACAGCCTCTGCAGTTGGTGCTTCGTTCTATCCTGATTCAGAACCAGCCGGAGTCCGGTATGATTTCTGATATGCAGAGTACGGCGGCACGTGCGCAGTTGGCAGAGCTTTTGAAATATGCAACCATTATTATTTCCAGTTTGCCGCTTTTGGTTATGTACCCATTCTTCCAGAAATATTTTGACAGTGGTATCATGGCCGGAGCCGTAAAGGGCTGATTGATGTTGAAGAAAAAGGAGAGCAAACTATGAAGTACAGAAAAGTAAAGCGTGTAATGGCAGCGGCGCTTGCAGGCTGTATGGTACTTTCTATGGCAGGCTGCGGCGGCAAGAAAAAGATTAATGACGGTACCTTCCGTCCGGTGGATGAGGCGACTCTGGAGTTCCCGCAAAAGGAAACGGTCACACTGAGCGGTCTTATCAGTTATCCGCCGAATACGGAATCAGATCCAAATAACAGAACGATTTTTAAACGGCTCCAGGAAAAGACAAATGTGGAGATTGACTGGACCGCAATCCCGTCAGACCAGTGGGCAGATAAGATTTCACTGAATATGTCGGACCCGAACAAGCTGACCGATTTCATTTTCTCGGCGGGCTTTTCAGACAGTAACCTACTGAGATATGGAGAGTTTGGTGCAATCATTCCGTTGGAAGAATACATTGATAATTATATGCCGAACCTGAAATCCGTGTTTGACAAATATCCGGAATACAGAGTTATGTGTACGGATGTAAACGGCCACATCTGGTCGCTGCCATGGATCGAGCAGCTCGGTTCCGAGAAGACAGCCATCCAGACAGTCGGAGATATGAGCTTTATTAATAAGAAATGGTTGGATTTCTTAGGGTTGGAAATTCCAGAGACCGTAGATGAATTTGAGGAAGTTTTGATTGCGTTCCGTGACAATGCGGCAGATATTCAGAAAGAGTTTAATATAGATGGCTCCATCATTCCTATGTCATGTATCGTAAATGACGGTGACCAGGACCCTGCAATTCTAATCAATGGTTTTGGGGAAGGATACGGAGATGCCGACAGGGGCAGACATATTGCAGTGACGGACAACCAGGAAGTCATTTGCTCCGCTACACAGGAAGGCTACAAGAAAGGGATTGAGTGGCTCCATAAGTTATATGACGAAAAACTGATTGATGCGGAAGCATTTACCCAGGAGTGGTCTACTTATGTAGCAAAAGGAAAATCCGGTCGTTACGGCGTATGCTTTAGTTGGGATGTTGGAAATATTGATAACCTGAATGACTGGGTTCCGCTTCCTGCACTGACGGCGGACACGAGAAATATTACTCCTCAGAACGGCTCTTATACAAGCGGATTTGACCGGGGACGCTGTGTTGTGACCTCCGTAGCAGAGAATCCGGCTCTGGTATGCGCATGGCTGGATCAGATGTATGAACCAATCCAGTCACCACAGAACAACTGGGGAACCTATGGGGAAGATGATGACTTTGATATCTTCGAGATGAGCACCAACGACCAGGGGGGGGATATGCTGAAACATGCACCTCTGGGGGACGCCTCTCCGGTAGAGGTCCGGGAAGCGGAGTCTGTCGGAGGACCACTGGCTATTCTGGATGAGTATTATGATGTGTATGTAACCTGTCCGGATGACGCGCAGTACCGTTTGGATTGGATTAAAGACCTCTATACGCCGGATATGCACACAAAATATGTGTATCCTAATCTCTTCATGAGCAGGGAGGACACGGAAACGCTGTCGAACCTGCAGGCAGATATCCAGAAGACAATCGACAGGCATAAAGCAGACTGGATTATGAATGGCTTTACGGATGCGGATTGGGAACAATATCTAAAGGACCTGGATGCATATGGACTGGACGAATATCTGGAATTATTCCAGACTTATCTGGACAGCTATAATGCAAGTATGGGGGAATAATAGTAACTGTTCATACCATGAATTATAACGAATAGTAAACAGGATGATTTATCCAGGCGATATGGAATTGTGAAGGGAAATGATTCGGAACAGCAGATACATTGGCTGTTCCGAATCGCTTCTAAAATGAAGATGAAAGGAAGAAGATATATTATGACAAGTCAGACATTAAGAGAAGCGCGGAAATATGAGGAAGCTTCCGAAAAAATGATTAAGAAAGAAGAAAGACCTGGTTTCCATTTATCTGCCCGTACCGGCTGGATGAATGACCCTAATGGATTTTCTTATTATAACGGACAGTATCATATGTTTTACCAGTATTATCCCTATGATACCAAATGGGGCCCTATGCACTGGGGGCATGCGGTAAGCGTGGACCTGCTTCACTGGGAATTTCTTCCGGCTGCGCTGGCGCCGGACGAGGCTTACGACCGGGACGGCTGTTTCTCCGGCAGCGCCATCGAGCTGCCCGACGGCAGACAGCTTCTGATGTATACAGGCGTTATGCGCCAACCCCTGTGGAACGGCGGGTATAACGATACTCAGACACAGTGCATTGCTATCGGTGATGGTGTGGATTATGAGAAATATGACTGCAACCCGGTTATTGAAGGCAAAGATCTTCCCGAAGGCTTCAGCAGAGAAGATTTCCGGGACCCGAGGATATGGCAGGGAGAAGATGGACGATACTGGTGTGTAGCGGGAAACCGTCCGGCGGATGGAAGCGGACAGATTTTATTGTTCTCCAGTGATGATGCACTGCATTGGAAATATGAAAGCATTCTCGCAGAAAACAGAAACCGCTTCGGAAAAATGTGGGAATGCCCGGATTTCTTCGAACTGGATGGCAAATGGGTACTTTTGGAGAGTCCTCAGGATATGCTGCCTCATGGATTTGAATATCACAATGGAAATGGAACGCTCTGCATGATTGGAGAATTTGACAAACGAACTCTTACCTTCACTGAAAAGACTAATCAGTCCATTGATTATGGGATTGATTTTTACGCGCCTCAGACTGTGCTGACTCCGGATGGCCGCAGGGTTATGATTGGGTGGATGCAGAACTGGGATACCTGCCAGCCTCATTCCCCTTATCAGAAATGGTTCGGTCAGATGAGTCTGCCGAGAGAACTTTCCGTAAAAAATGGAAGGCTGTATCAGAAACCAGTCAAAGAACTGGATGATATGCGGAAAAATGAAGTGGTTCATTCGGATGTGAACTTGGAAAATGGTACAATCCATCTGGAAGGAGTTCGGGGACGTAAGGTGGATATGGAGCTGAACATCCGCCCAGGAGATTCGGGGAACGGCTACAGGAAATTTGCGGTGCGTTTTGCACAGAATGAGGAATATCAGACTTCTTTAAGTTACCGTCCTTATGAGTCTGTGCTGAAGATTGACAGGAAATTCTCAGGTTCCCGGAGAGCACTTATCCATCAGAGGAGATGCAAGGTCAACAGCCGTGACGAGGAACTGAAATTGAGGATCATCCTGGATCAGTTCAGTGTGGAAGTCTTTATCAATGACGGCGAGCAGGTGATGACAGCAACCTTCTATACGGATATGGCGGCAGACGGGATTTCATTTTTCGCAGACGGTAAAGTGCGGATGGATGTTGTGAAATATGATCTGTAGTATTATAAATGTACTGTTTACAGAGCCGTGCAGCCTGCTGCGCGGCATCTATCTGGCCGAGGATTTGGGCGACATGGTAGTTGCTTCCCATTTAGCTCCGATTAAGGAAGTGGGACTTGAGGAAGCGAAGATTGACGATATCATAAGGACGGCGTATCAGGCAGGAGTTGGTTAAACATACCGACTCCTATCTTTTATCTGTTTATTGACGATTTTCAAGAAAGCCTATAATAATTGAAACTGTTTTGAAATCTATTTATAAAGAAGGGAATCAGATTATTGAAAAGTAAGCGTATGTTCTGGGGTGCAATTGCGCTGTTTAATATCATATTTTGGGGAATCCTGATTCATGGTACTTGTACGAAAAAAGATTATTCGATGAACCAGAAAGAAAATTCATATTTGATCGGTGCAAGCTACATGACCATGAATAATGAATTTTATAAGATTGTAAATGAAGAAATCAATGCCAGGGTGGAGGCGGAAGGCGACCGCTTTATTCTGCGGGACCCGGCACTGGATGCGAAACGGCAGATTGAACAGATTGAGGAAATGTTGGATGAAGGAATTGATGTTTTGGTTGTGGCTCCGGTGGACTGGGAGAGTCTGTCTTCTGTCCTGAAGAGAGCCAAAAGCCAGGGAGTGCGCATTATTGTGGCAGATACCAATGTGCAGGATGATAATCTGGCGGACTGCACGATTACATCAGATAATTATAATGCGGGTGTCCTGGTAGGCGAATATTTTCTGGAGCAGAACAAGGAGGCAAAACTGCTTATCATGACGCATGAAAGCGCGAAGTCCGGGCAGGACAGGGTACAAGGGTTTCTGGACACGGTGACCAGAAAGAGCGAGATTGAGATTGTCTCGAAAATCGAATGCGAAGGCCAGACTGAGATTGCCATGCCGGAATTACAAAAAGCAATCGATCAGGGAATTGTTTTTGATAATATATTTTGTCTGAACGATCTGGCGGGCGTGGGGGTAGTGGCAGCTCTGGAAGAAAATCATATGCTGGGCGATGTAGGGGTATACGGAGTGGATGCGTCTCCGGATTCCAAGGCATTGATTAAAGAGGGGATGATGGAAGCCTCCGCAGCGCAGTTTCCTTCAGAGATTGGAAGTGAGATTGCGGATGTGATTTATGAACTTCTGGATGGCGAAGAGGTAGAAAAGAGTATTTTAGTGCCGGTAGAATTGATTATAGCGGATAATGTGGATGAGTATGGAATTGACAGATGGCAGTGATATGTTTTTCATATAAGTGTGAAAGATGCTATGTTATGAAAGCAGATGGAGATAGAAAATGGATGACAAACGACTCTCAAATTATGTACTGTTCTTTATGAAAAATCTGAATATGGTCATTATTCTGTATATAGCGGTGCTTATGTCTTATAGTCTGGCCGGGTGGATCAGAGAGCAGTCGGCGTATGAGTTTTTATTGATTATTGATGAAATCCCATTTACGGCATGGAAAATTGTGGTGATGCCGTTATGCTTATATATTTGTATTCTGCTGCTGATGTATATGCGTAACTTGAGCAGCGAAGGACTGGCGGTAAAGGTTATTCTGGAAATTGGAATATGCATTTTTCTTAGTTATATTTTAGGGTTTAGTTATACGGGAACGATATTACTGGTGCTTGCTGATACCATGAAATGGTTTCCCAGGTCAAAGTGGAAGTTCCCGTCAGCGGTGTTGATCAGTATGTTTTATCTGCTCATGGATTTTCATCTGCTCACGGCGTATTATAAGATTGTCCCGTTGGAAACCTATTTGCAATATTTTCAGCCGGATGTCCGTTCCATGCAGCTTGGTATCATTAATATTCTAAGTTCGCTGAACACATTTACTTTTCTGGTTTATATGATTCTGTTAGTACGGATTGAACTGAACGAAAAGGATAGGATTTTGAGCCTGAACCGGAAACTGAATGATGCAAATGTAGAATTGCAGCAGGCAAATATACAGCTCGAAGAATATGCGAAAGAGTCAGTCAAGATGGCACAGACCAGAGAGCGGAATCGTCTGGCAAGGGAAATTCATGATACTCTGGGACATGCACTTACCGGGATTATAACCGGGATTGAGGCATGTACGGCATTGATGGATATCGCACCGGACGCCACAAAGATACAGTTGAAGGCTATTGCGGAGGTGGCACGTCAGGGTGTGACGGATGTACGGCGTTCAGTCAATGCGCTGCGGCCGGATGCTCTGGAAAAATTGGATTTGGAAAAGGCGCTGCTTCGGACCGTGGAGGAAATGTGTACCGCAACTTCAGCAAAAATAGATTACCAGTGTACCACCAGATTAAGCGGCTTCAGCGAAGACGAGGAAGACATCATTTACCGGATTGTGCAGGAAAGTATTACCAATGCGATACGTCATGGAAAGGCAGATAGAATTCAGATTCGGATTGACAGGGAATATAATATGCTGAAAATCCATATTCAGGATAATGGAATCGGATGTAAAACCATCCAGAAAGGATTCGGGCTGCATCATATGGAAGAGCGGCTTGATATGCTGCATGGAGACCTGACATATAACGGAGAGGACGGATTTCTTGTAGAAGCCCGGATACCGATCCGATGGGGAACGGAGGAAGGATCATGATTAAAGTTTTAATTGCGGATGACCAGGAACTGATACGGCAGAGCCTGCAGATTGTCTTGGGAATTGAAAGGGATATGGAGATTGTTGATGCGGTGGCAAATGGCAAGGAAGTGATACGTTCCGTGCGGAAGATGAAGCCGGATGTGATACTGATGGATATTCGGATGCCAGAGATGGATGGCGTGGTCTGCACCCAGATCATCAAGGAAAATTATCCGAATATTAAGATTATCATTCTGACGACTTTTGATGATGATGAGTACGTTTTTAACGCGTTAAAGTATGGGGCAAGCGGCTATCTCCTGAAGGGCATTTCTACAAAAGAACTGGCGGATGCCATCCGAAAAGTACATCAGGGGACTGCTATGATCAATGCTGATATTACCTCAAAGGTCGTGAAGCTGTTTTCCAAGATGGCGCAGTCGAATCTTACCATTCAGGTAGATGAGAACCAGGTGACGGATCTGAAACAGTCGGAATGGCAGATTATCGCACTGGTCGGAAGCGGGCTGTCGAATAAGGAGATTGCAGGAAAACTCAGCCTGTCGGAAGGTACGGTCAGGAACAATCTGAGCATCATCTTAAGCAAACTGGCTCTGCGGGATAGGACGCAGCTTGCCATCTGGGCGGTCCAGACAGGCGCTGTTTATAAAGACTTTGGAGAAGAATTATAATGGATGCGTGGAAGGGTAGAAAAAACCTGATTTTAGGTATACTGTGTGCCATGTTACTGGCCTGCATATGGCTGATTTATCATGATCTGTATGTGTCAGAAAATAACAGTAAGAACGCGATTACCATTGGTGTATTTTCAGACAGTTACTGGGAAGTACAGAATGGCTATTCTTATCGGATTCTGGAAGATGCAGCAGCAGTTTTTGAAGAACAGCACCCTGATATCAAAGTGGATTATGTAAGTGGAATTTTAAAAGAGGATTATTCAGAATGGCTGGCAGAACAACTTCTGTCTGGCAAGGCTCCGGATCTCTTTTTCGTGCTCTCGGAGGATTTTAATAATTTTGCGGAGATTGGCGCCCTCAGAGATTTGGGAACATTGATCGAGAAGGATGCGAAATTTGACAGCGATGCATTCTACTCGTCTGCTTATGCCTGCGGGCAATTTGATCACGTGCAGTATTCTCTGCCCTATGAATGTGCGCCAAAGCTGATGTTTGTGAATAAAAGCATCCTGGACAAGGAAGGACTCACGATACCGGATGAAGAATGGACGTGGGAGGATTTTTATGACATTTGTAAGGAAGTTACGAAGGACACAGACGGAAATGACGTGGCAGACCAATTCGGAGTGACTGGATATACATGGAGGGAAGCTTTTGAATCCAACGGCGTGAATCTGTTTGACCAGACAGGCTCAGAATGCAGATTTACAGGGGAAAATGTCGGGGATGCGCTCGCCTTTTTAGAAAGGCTAAAAGAATTAGAGAAAGGAAACGAGATTACCAGTAAGGATTTTGACCTGGGGAATGTAGTGTTTCAGCCGATGTCATTTTCCGAGTACAGGGCATATAAACCTTATCCTCTCAGCATCAAGAAATATTCCGGTTTCGAATGGGAGTGTCTCCCCATGCCGTCCGGTCCGCGGGGAGATAACATTTCGACACTGGACACACTGCTCCTGGCTATGAATGAGAAGACCAAAAAACCTCAGGAGGCATGGGATTTTATGAAGATTTTGACGTGCGATATCCAGATACAGTCGGAGATATTTGAGTATTCGGAGGGGGTTTCTGTGCTGAAAGAAGTGACGGAATCCGACAGTACGCTCCGCAGGCTTATAGATAATTCAGGGGATGCCGGGGGAATGAACCTGTCGATTCTGAGCGACGCAGTAGAAGATGCGGTTGTGGCTCCGCGCTTTCGTAATTATGATACCGCAGCTGCGGAGGTAGAAATGGCGGTGAATTCGATTATTAATGGAAATTCCAATATCAGTATGGAACAGATCATTTGGAATCGGAAACTTAATAAAAATCTGAAAAATCGGTATTAAGACAGTCAAACCAGTCTGCTTAAATAATGACTTAAATTATCTCAACCACAGGTTGAGCCGATATCAACCAATGATCACTTCACAATCCAGAGAAGATACGATATGATTTTATCAGAAACAGAGAGACTACAGAGAAACGGGAGTACAATATGAGTAAAATCAAAATAAGTGAAATGATTAAAAAATTGAGAGCAGAAAAGGGAATCTGCCAGGAAACGCTTGCTAGTGTATGTGATGTGAGTATGCAGGCAGTTTCAAAATGGGAAAACGGACAATCCTGCCCGGATATTACCTTTTTGCCGTTGCTGGCAGAGTACTTTGGAGTGTCTGTTGATTTCCTTTTAACAGGTGAGAGGAAGGAACCGGGGAATCCGAAGGAGGACTTGATTAGCCATCTGGAAAAAGAATGCAAAGAGGACGTTCTCTATATCATTCAATATCGTAATGGGAAAATTCTTGATAAGCAGCAATGGAGTAAAGCGTGTCTGGAGAACAAAAACGATGCCATTCGGATTCGATTTGAAGACGAATTCCAACGCCAGAATGCAGAGCTTCATATCGAGATATGGGGAGATGCCAACATAGAAGCACCAGATACCGGGATGGATATGAGCGTGGGAGGAAACGTAACCTGCGGAACGGTACAAGGCAATATCAGTGCAAATGCCAACGTGGAATGTACTCACATAGAAGGAAATGTGTCCGCCGGATGTGATGTGAATTGCTCCGATATTGAAGGAAGTGTTGCCGCCGGATGTGACGTGAACTGCAGTATGATTGGCGGGAATGCCGTCTCCGGCGGTTCCATCTCATGTGAAACGATTGGAGGCAATGCGAAAGCCGGTGGTAAGTTAACTCGTTGTGCTGGTTAACATAAAAAACTTCAACAAAGTATCTGTTCCCAACGCATACACCTTGAAACTGATTTATACGGAGTATAATGACCAGTGGATTATGGGAGAAGATAGATAGCTGTAAATTCAAATTTGTCTAACTGAAAAATCGTTAAGGAATTTTCGGAGGAATTGTTTATGGAGACAAAACACTTGGTATTGAGGAATTGGGAAGAAAATGATGCCTCGGATTTATATGAAATGTGTCTTGATGATGGTTTAATTAAAAGTGGAATACATAGTTTTGGTTCTGTTGCTGATAGCCTTAATTCTATCAGAATATGGATGAATGATCCCGGTTTTAAAGCGATTGCCAGCAAAGATAATTGCCTTTTAGGAATGATTTGTTTTGGTGACATGAATCGTTATAATGGCTACGTGGAATTGGAATATGCCATAACAGAAAGATACCGCAATAAGGGATATGCAACAGAAGCAGTAAACTGCATGATAGATTATGGCTTTAGCACATTAAATTTATTGGTAATTGCAGCATGGGTACGGTCTCATAACGAACCAAGCGTTCGTGTCTTAGAAAAATGTTCTTTCACTTTTGAAGGCAGACTTAGAAAACATGCTCGTGATAAAAGTGATACCATATGCTATTCCATATTGAAAGAAGAATGGGAAATGCTTCGGCATAAGAAGGTGGTGATAGCGTGGTAAAAAGTGAAAGCAGTCATATTACCAGTTGTACTATTTCTTGGGAAAATACAGAAGATATATTAAGCGTTGTAACAAAAATACTTCAAACAGAAATACATGTAAGACTTTATAATAGTGGTGCTTTAATTAGTGGTAGAATATGGCCGATGTCTGAACAACAGAAACAAGAATTTTATTAATAATAACGTGGAGAAAACATATGAAACAAACAGATTCATTAAAACGAATGGGATTTATTATAGATATTTCAAATTACATATTTATTTGTATCAAGGTGGTAGGGATACGAATGGAAACGGGGTGGCAGATCAGTTCGGGGAAAACGGAGGACTAAACAACCGCACAGTTGAAAAATTTATGCAGGAAAGTGGAATTTAAATCTCGTCAGTGACAATTGTCACTGAAATCATGACAATTGTAACCCAAAACCAATGACGCTTGTTACGTGAACAGGCGTCGTTTTTTTTATATACTTTTCTTGAAGTTAAGAGAAAGTTAATAAAAAAGACGGATTAGAGAGAGAGGTGTAAAAAAATGAAGTACATTGTTTTAGTCAGCCACGGGACATTCGCACCGGGCCTGCACAACGCATTGAGGATGCTTGCAGGAGACGACAGAGAGGACATTCTATCCACAAGCCTGGAAAACGGGATGGGATCGGACACATATATAGAGAATGTCCGTAAATGCATCGAAGGAATCACAGAGGAGGATGAGATTCTTTTGCTTGGCGACCTGGTAGGAGGTTCCCCATTGACTCTGGCATCTAATGTAATTGCAGAGAGAAATCTTCTGTCTAAGACAGTCATCCTTGGCGGCGTGAATCTGCCGTTGGCATTGAGCGCGGCGCTGATGAAGGATGATATGGAGCTGAAAGATTTGGTAGAAATGATATTGCCGGAAGCAAGAGAAGTGATGCAGGAATTTAAAGTAGAAATCGAAGAAAACGAAGACGAAATCTAAATTTTAGGAGGAGAAAAAAATGTCAGTTTCATTTATCAGAGTAGACGACCGTATGATTCACGGTCAGACATGTACAAGGTGGGCACTGGAATATCCATGTGACGGATTGATTGCAGTAAACGATGTTGCGGCAAAGAATCCGGTATTAAAGGCAGCTTATAAAAGCGCAAGCGGAAAGAAGACGTTCGTATGGAGCCTGGAAGAATTCAAAGCAAAAAGCCAGAAAGTCCTCGACAGCAAAGATAATTATTTCCTGATTACTAAGAACCCGGTAGATATGGAAAAAATTCTGGTTGGACAGGGATTTAAGTGTGGGGTGGATACCGTGATCATCGGACCTTGCAACGACAGACCGGGAACTACAAAGCTGGGTAACAACCAGTCTATTACACAGGAAGAGGCGCAGGCATTGGAAAATATCATGAATGCAGGATTTGAAGTAGAATTTGCGCTGTTGAAAGAAGAGGCAATCGGGAACTGGAAGAAGTTCAGAGGACAATTCGGATTTAACTAATGCACAACTATATTATGATATCAGAGAGGAAAAAATGCTATGGAAATTAGTTGGATACAAGCAATATTAATAGGTATCTGTGCATGCTTGTCAAGTATGCCTGGTATGGGAGGATCATCCATTGGTAACTATACATTAGGAAGGCCGTTGATTGGTGGTTTTGTTTGTGGGATTATTCTTGGAGATATGACTACGGGTATTCTGGTAGGTTGTGCGATGCAGGTTATTTATATCGCACTGGTTACACCGGGCGGAACGGTATCTGCGGATGTTCGTGCAGTCAGCTACATAGGTATCCCGTTGGCAATGGTTGCGTTAAAGAGTTATGGATTAACCGCTACATCCACAGAAGGCGCGGCTCTGGCAACATCCTTTGGAGCGATGGTTGGTACATTGGGAACGGTTTTATTCTATGGAACAGCCACCATCAACCTGGTATGGCAGCATATGGGTTGGAAAGCAGTAGAGAAAAGAGACTACCATAAGTTATATATGATTGATATGGGACTGCCGTGGATTTCACACTTTATCTGCTCTTTCATCCCTACGGTCATTATGTGTAAGATGGGTGCGGACGTAGTAGAGATTATCAAGACCGCACTCCCTATGGATGGAATCGCAATGAAGACGCTGTTTACCGTAGGTTCTCTGCTTCCCTGCGTAGGTATTGCTATTCTTTTAAAACAGATTGTAAGAAACGCTGCAGATTTTATCCCATTCTTCTTCGGATTCGCACTGGCTGCATCTATTGGAATTAACCTGGTATCTGCAACGGTTGTAGCAGCAATGTTTGCGATCATCAACTATAAGATCAAAATGCTCTCTGTAACAAGAGTTGCTGTAGCAGGCGGCGGAGATTTTGATGACGATGAGGAGGAAATCTGACATGGAAAAGAAATTATCAAAAAAAGCACTGACCAAATCTTTTCATAATTGGTACTATGGACATTTAACCTGTTTCTCACAGGAGCATATGCAGACATTTGGATATCTCTGTTCCATGCTTCCGTTGGTTGAGGAATTGTATGATAATGAAGATGACAAAGCAAAAGCAATGAATACCTATACTGCATTCTTTAATACGGAGCCGCAGTTAGGAACCGTAGTTGTCGGTATTACGGCCGGCCTGGAAGAAGCCAGGGCAAACGGCGCGGAAGATGTGGATGAAGAGACCATCAACGGTCTGCGTGCAGGTCTGATGGGACCCATCGCAGGTATAGGAGATTCTCTTGTTGTAGGAACCGTGATTCCAATCTTGCTAGGTATCGCCATGGGAATGTCCACCGGAGGTTCCCCGTTGGGCGCAATCTTCTATATTATCGTATGGAACCTGTTTGCGTACTTTGGTATGAGATTCATGTATTTCAAAGGCTATCAGCTTGGTGGAAAAGCGGTTGATTTCCTGATTGGTGCACAGGGTGACGCACTGAGAGACTCCATCTCCATGCTTGGCGGTATCGTAATCGGTGCGGTATCCGCGACGTGGGTTAGTGTGACAACTTCCCTGCAGTTGTTGAATGAAGAGGGCGAGGCTTATCTGGTATTGCAGGAAAAACTGGATTCCGTATTTCCGGGACTGTTGACATCCGTATTTATCATCGCTTGCTGGTTCTTGATGGCGAAGAAAAGAATGTCACCAATCAAGGTAATGCTTCTGTTAGTAATAGTTGCGTTCCTTGGAGTTTTAGTTGGATTCTTCAATCCAGGATTAGCTTATTAAAGATATATCTATTTGGAGGTAATGCCATGAACGCTGTACGTAAAAGAGAATTATCAATAGAAGCCCAAATGCAGTTACATGCCCTAAAGAAATTAAATATATGGAAAAACATTGCCATTGCATTTTCCACCTTAGGCGTTGCGGCCGCCTATGCAGGAATAGCCGGAAATAGCCGCAGTTTGTTTCTCAGTGTTCTTGGCGTTATTATCATATTTGCCGGATTAAGTATCGCTTTAATTTTGAATCTTGGAATTAAAAATGGCAGAAGAAATGTGGAAAAAATATTAGATGTAATAGATGGGAAAGGGGAATTGTCATGAAGGAAAGTTTCATAGACGAGAACCGAAGGCAGGAGAATGTAAAAAAAATGATTCGAAGACATATCGTCTAATTTGTGCTGATATAGACGGGACACTGTTGGATGATAATAAAAAGCTGTTGCCGCAGGTTAAGAAAAGCCTTAGAAATGCCGCACAAAAGGGAATGCGGATTGCTTTGGCATCAGGAAGAATGCCTGCGGGAGTAGAGAAAGTTGAAAGAGAACTGGGGATACCTTGTATCAAAATCTGTAATGCCGGAACTTATATTCTTCTGGGAAATAAATGTATCAGTATGGAAACATTACTGCCTGCTACAATGAAAGATATTTATCTGCATATGGCGAAAAAAAATAATCTGCCGCTTTGGATTTTCCAGGAAAGAGAGTGGTATGTAACGGACGTTGACTGTTATATAGAAAGAGAAATAGAGATTATCAGATATCAACCGCAGGTTGTGTCAGTAAATAAACTGGCTGATCAGTGGAATAAGAAAAAGACAGGACCCAATAAATTACTGATTGCTGCTGATCCGAAAATGATTCAGAGCATTCAGAAGGAAATGGCAGTTTGGAATTTGCCGGATGTAGATACGGCATGTTCTGCGGATACATTTCTTGAGATTTTCCCAAAAGGGATAACGAAAGGAACCGCATTGTCGGCAATTTGTGATACGTTGGATATTCCTTTGAAAGATACGATTGCATTTGGAGACCATGAGTTGGATATTCCGTTGATTGAAACAGCAGGAGTAGGGATTGCCATGGGAAATGCAATCGATCAGCTTAAGGAAAAGGCTGATTTTGTGACAAGATCAAATAATGAAGCGGGAATTGCTTATGCATTAGAGTATTATTTAGCAGAATAGGAGAAAGAGATATGGTAAAGTTTACATTTACAGTAAATGACGAGATGGGTTTACATGCAAGGCCGGCCGGTATGTTGGTAAAAGAAGCGGCAAAATGTTCCAGTAAGGTTACGATTCGAAAAGGCGAAAAGACCGGGGATGCCAAGCGGATTTTTAATGTTATGGGACTTTCCGTGAAAGGGCACGAAGAAGTGGAAATCATGGTTGAAGGAGAAAAAGAGGCAGAAGAAGCAGAAGCGCTGCAGGCATTTATTAAAGAAAACATATAAGAATATATTCAGAACAGCGGACGGGTCTGTAGTCTGCTGTTCTGTGTAAAACCATTTAAATTATTTTGAGGTGCAGACTATGGAGAAAGTAAATGGAAAATCCATTGTAAATGGAATCGCAATCGGCAATATCCTGTTTTACCAGAAGGGGGAGCAGGCCGTAAAACGTGTCAAAGTAGAGGACACGCAGGCGGAGATCAGACGTTATGAAAAAGCAAAAGATACTGCAGTGGAGCAGTTGAATGGATTATACGAGAAGGCAGTAAAAGAAGTCGGAGAGATGAACGCCGCTGTATTTGAAGTACATGTCATGATGGTGAATGACGGGGATTATATGGACTCGATCAAAAATATCATTGAGACTCAACAGGTGAACGCAGAGTACGCCGTTGCTACAACAGGGGATAATTTCTCCAAAATGTTCAGCGAAATGGATGATGATTATTTTAAGGCCAGGGCAGCAGATGTGAAAGATATTTCTGAACGAATCGTAAATATTCTTTCCGGAAATGAAGACAGCGGAGACATTGGGGAGAAGCCTGTCATCATTATGGCTGATGATCTGGCGCCAAGTGAGACCGTTCAGATGGATAAGGATAAGCTTCTGGCTTTTGTAACACGCCATGGTTCTTCTAATTCTCATACGGCAATCCTTGCAAGAACGATGAATATTCCGGCATTGATCGGAGTACCGATTCAGGAAGAGTGGAATGGAAAACTGGCAGTGATTGACGGATATACAGGAACCATGTATATCGAACCTGACGAGGAAATTCTTAGCCGTATGAAACAGCGGCAGGAAGAGGACGAGAGAACCAGAGGCCTGCTTCAAAAACTGAAAGGCAAAGAAGATGTGACTCTGGACGGGAAGAAGATTAAACTATATGCCAATATTGGAGGCGTAAAAGATGTGGCAAGCGTGCTTGCCAATGACGCGGCGGGAATTGGATTGTTCCGAAGTGAATTTTTGTATCTTGAAGCAGAGGATTATCCCAGTGAAGAAAGTCAGTTTCAGGCATATAAGACTGTGGCCGAAAATATGGCTGGAAAAAAGGTGATTGTACGGACACTGGATATCGGCGCAGATAAACAGATTGGTTATTTTAATCTGGAGCATGAAGACAATCCTGCAATGGGTTACCGTGCAATCCGTATCTGTCTGGATCGCATTGAGATTTTTAAGACACAGCTTCGTGCGCTTTTGCGTGCAAGTGTATTTGGAAATATTGCGATCATGTATCCCATGATTATATCTGTGGATGAGGTCCGTCGAATTAAAGAAATTGTGGATTTGGTAAAGAAAGAGCTTGAAGTGGACGGTATTTCTTATGGGAACGTGGAGCAGGGAATCATGATTGAAACACCGGCAGCAGTTATGATCAGCGAGCAGCTTGCCGAGGAGGTAGATTTCTTCAGCATTGGAACCAATGATTTAACACAGTATACTCTGGCAATCGACAGACAGAATATGAAACTGGATAATATTTACGATTCCCATCATCCTGCAGTGCTTCGTATGATACAGATGACTATAGAAAATGGACATAAACATGACTGTTGGGTGGGAATCTGTGGAGAATTGGGAGCAGATCCGACATTGACAAAGACATTTATCGAGATGGGGATTGATGAATTGTCAGTATCTCCGTCCTGTATATTGCCAATCCGTAAAGTAATACGGGAAACAAAATTAGAAGAAGAGTAGTCGGGGCAAAAGATTACATAAGCAGGTTATTTTATGACAGTCCCCTGACGGCAGGAGGTTATAATGAATATTTGGCATGATATCGGGGAAGACAGGATTTTCCCTACGGATTTTATGGCAGTCATTGAAATCCCGAAAGGGAGCAATAAGAAGTATGAACTGGATAAAGCAACGGGTATGCTGTCTTTAGATCGGATTTTATTTACGGCGACACATTATCCCATGAATTATGGATTTATTCCAAGAACCTATGGGGATGACAAAGACCCGTTAGATGTTCTGGTGCTCTGTTCTGAAGCGATTGAACCGATGACACTGGTCAGATGCTATCCGATTGGAATTATGAAAATGACAGATGGGGGCATGGGGGATGAAAAAATTATTGCCATTCCTTATGGAGACCCTACCTATATGGGATATACGGATATTAAAGAGTTGCCGAAGCATATCTTTGATGAATTGAAGCATTTCTTTTCCATTTATAAATTTTTGGAAGAGAAAAACACTGAGGTGGAAAAATTTGGCGGTCCTATCGAGGCAGTAGAGTGTATTGAGAAATGCATTGAGAATTATAAAGAGAAATTTGGGAAAAAATAAAACAGAATAATTCTTCCTTGTGGCAAAAGCGGCTTTATGCTAAGATAAATTATACTTAGTACTATCCCATTATGGGCATCCGACTTTTAGGAGGTGTGTAATATGAGACCTGTCATTTCAATCGGAGCGCAGGATTTTGAAAAACTGCGGATGTCGAAAGCGTTTTATATTGATAAAACTGACTTCATCAGAGAGTGGTGGGAAAATGGCGACGTGGTTACTCTGCTGACACGCCCGCGCCGTTTCGGCAAGACACTGAACATGAGCATGTTAGAATGTTTCTTTTCAAGGAAATATGCAGGGCGGAAGGAGCTGTTTGAGGGGTTGTCCATCTGGAAAGACGAGAAATACCGCGGCATGCAGGGGAACTATCCGGTGGTCAGTTTCAGTTTTGCTGAGATAAAGGCAAAGAATTTCCAGAATGCGCGCGAGGGAATCATCGCGGTGCTGCGTGAACTCTATATGAAACATGATTATCTGCTGCAAAGCGGCTGCCTTACCGAAGAGGAAAAACAAAACTACAAAAATCTGGGACAGTATGTAGAAAAAACGGAAAATCCGATGACAGAGATTACAGATACCACGATTGCCCGTGCGGTAAAGCAGTTGATGATTTATTTGATGCGTTATTATGGGCAGAAAGTAATCGTGCTTCTCGACGAGTATGATACACCTTTGCAGGAAGCCTATGTTCGGGGATATTGGAGAGAAATGACTGATTTGATCCGCGGCATGTTTAACTCCACTTTTAAGACAAATGAATATATAGACCGTGGAATTTTGACAGGTATAACCAGAGTCAGCAAGGAATCTATTTTCTCCGATCTCAATAATCTGAAAGTGGTAAATACGACAACAGACAAATATTGTACTGCGTTTGGTTTTACAGAGGAAGAAGTATTTCAGGCGCTGAAAGATAGAAATCTTGCGGAGGAAATGGAGCATATCCGATTGTGGTATGACGGGTTTGTCTTTGGCAGCAAGTCTGGAATTTATAATCCGTGGTCCATTACCAGTTTTCTGGATTCAGGGGAATACGGAACATATTGGGCAGATACCAGTTCCAATATACTTGTATCGGAACTCATTAAGACAGGCACTCCGGAAATAAAGATGCAGATGGAGAAACTGCTTGCCGGCGAAAGTTTGGAAGTTCAGTTAGATGAGCAGATTATTTTTGAACAATTGAAAAAGAAAAAGGGGGCAATCTGGAGCCTTTTGATAGCAAGCGGTTATCTAAAGCCGGCAGAAAGGGTGTTTAGCCAGAAAAAGGGCAGGTTTATCTATAAACTTCAGATTACGAATCATGAGACAGAGCTGATGTTTCGGGATATGATTTCCGCATGGTTTCCCGAAGAACTGACCTCCTATGGAAATTTCAAAAAAGCGCTGCTGCAGGGTGATCTGAAATATATGAACCGATTTATGAATGAAGTGGCGAAAGTGATGTTCAGTACATTTGATTCGGGCAACAGGCCGTCTGAGGAAGCACAGCCGGAACGTTTTTATCATGGTTTCGTTCTTGGCCTCATTGTGGACTTATCAGGCCGATACTATATCCGTTCCAACCGGGAAAGCGGATTTGGAAGATATGATGTGATTATGGAACCAAGGCATTTATCGGATCATGCGATTGTGATGGAATTTAAGGTTCATGATAAGGAAGACGAGAAATCTCTGGAGGATACGGTTCAGAATGCGTTACGGCAGATGAAAGAGAAGCAATACGATACGGAATTGCTGGCAAAGGGGATATCAAAAGAAAATATCCGGCATTATGGTTTTGCATTCCAGGGGAAAAAAGTTCTGATCGGGCAGGAAATTTCTGAGAAATAAAAGAGGCGCCGCAGGAAACGATACCAATCTTCCTGGGGCGCTGTTTTTCTTTACCCTAACCATTCTTCCTCCATGCAGGTTTTTAATTCTTGAAACATTGTTACATACTTTTCTTTCGTGTTTTCCACAATATCTTCTGCAATTACATGATTATATGCATGCGCGACATTATTCCGGTCTGTCAGCGCGTCAAGCCACAACCGCTCATTCCGAATCATGCCGTTACTATAGGCTTCTTTAATAATTGTTTTCGGTGATCCGGTAGCGGCTGTCTCAATTCCGCTGGAGAATAAGAGTTCCTTCATTGCTTTCCAGGATTGTTCGAAACAAATTTCATATAATCCAACCAGTCCTGTAAGAATGACGTTGCTGTATGGTTTATCAAAATCATATATTTCCTGTAGGTTTTCCAGGGCGTTACAGAAATTCTCATATTTTTTCATATAATAAAATTCCCTCCTGCTGAATGGATTCTTTCAGTTCTGGCTGTACGGTACGGTCTAAATTGACAAAGTCAAACTTTAAAAGTGTTGAAGTTTCTTCATCCACATTTAATGAAAATAGGTTAAAATCCCCGCCTGAAACAGCCAGATCAATATCACTGGTTCTATAATAATTGCCTCTTGCCCTGGAACCAAACAGGATTAATTTGCAAATTCTATATTTTTCTGCGAAAAAGAGGATTTCATCTAAAACTAATTGGCTGATTCCAGTATTTTTTGATAAATTTTCGGTATTCAAATTATCCACCACGCTTGTTGTTTAGATATGGATAGAATATCATAAAAGTAGTCGGAAGTCAAAATGATACACAAGGAGAGCCTTTCTTATAAATAGCAGAAGATTCCCGGATGGCATATTTAACACATTTCAGATATGAGCAATATGATTGACAAAAAGGAATCCATAGGGTTATACTTTTTTCAAATGATACGAACCGTTTGAAAGGGGAATACTGTATGGGCTATCAGGATGAATGGCTTCTTTTAGAGGCAGAAGATGATATTGACGAAATAGAGCACAGACAGCCGACGGAAGAATTTTTGTTTTATCAGGCGGTTACAAATGGCGATTTGGAGGCGGTTAGAAAAAATTGTGAACAGGAAAGATTCTTAGACAGCGAGGGAGTTGGTGTGCTGTCACGAAATCTGATTACGAATCTGAAGTATCATTTTGTGATTACAACAGCCATGGTTACCCGGCTTTGTAAGCAGAAAGGCATGGAATTGGAGCAGGCTTTCCGTATGAGCGATTTCTATATTCAAAAACTGGATGACATACATACGGTCCAGGGGGTACGGAATCTACATGATGAGATGGTCCTCGATTATACGGAAAAGATGCGTAAAATATGCCGAAGTGATACAAATTCCAGACACATCAATATCTGTAAGGAATATATTTATTCTCATATCAAGGAACGAATCACGATTGAAGACCTGGCAGATGAACTTGGAGTATCAGCCAGTTATCTTTCCAGATTATTTAAGAAAGAAACCGGGGATTCTGTCAGCGCTTATATCCGTGCGCAGAAAATTGAGATGGCGAAAAATCTGCTGCAGTACAGCGAATATTCCATGATTGAGATTGCAAATCGTCTGTCATTCTCCTCACAGAGTCATTTTATCCAACAGTTTCGTGAGTTTGTGGGCATGACGCCAAAGAAGTACCGGGACTTGAATCAGATGCTTCAATGGGATATTGAGACAGAATCATAAAAACTCCTTAAAAAGTGGGCGCAGCATGGTAAAAGTGCTGCGCCCAAAGATTGAGAAGAAATCCGGAAATATTTGTTTTTTAAAGAATCAATTGAATTTCATTAGTTTCCTCAAGGAAGGACGCAGGAATGTAATTGTTGTCCAGTTCCTTTCCGTTTATGGTGAACTTTTGGCATCCGGTTTCATGATTATCCGGATTGTCTATTATGATATGTAGTTTTTTTCCACGGAAATCTTTTTCCATTTCCAAATGGGTCCAATCTTTTGGGATAGATGGAGAAATTCTGATTCCATCCAGGTCTGGTCTCAAACCTAAAATGCCCTCCACACATCCAACCATTACGGTTGAAGCAGTGCCAGTCAGCCAATGTACATGGGAACGGCCTGGATGTTCACTGGCTCTTCCTTCTGTAAACTGTCCATAGCAATAAGGTTCCAGCCGGCGGATTTCTGCATGGTCATTCCAGGCAGCCGGCGCATTTTCCAGGAAATATGTAAAAGCACGTTCTCCGTGTCCGCACAATGCTTCTGCGAGAATCAGCCATCCCTGTGATTGAGAGAAAATACCGGCATTTTCTTTGGTTCCCTGATTATAGATGACTGCAAGTGCCCCGTCAAAAGCATGGGCGTGATAAGGCGGGTCCATCAGAAGAGCGCCATACTCGGTATTTAGCTGCTGATAAACATTCTCAAGTGCAATATATGCCTGTTCGTCATCTGCTAACCTGCTGATGACAGCCCAGCTCTGGGGATTCAGCCACAGGCTGGCCTCAGGATCATCTTCTGCGCCGATTCGTTCTCCTGCTTCTGTATATCCACGGATAAAGCGATCATTGTTCCAACAAAGCTTCTGGATTGTTTTACCGGTTTCCGACAGTTTCTCTTGTAGATATTTTACATAATCTGCGTCTTTTTTGTATTCAGAAAATTTCTTTAAAATTATCAGGGCATAATAAAACTGCATTGCCACAAAAGAAGATTCTCCATTTGCACCGAGACGCAGGCAATCGTTCCAGTCGGCGTAAAGCCCGGCAGGCATGCCATGAGGGCCAAGATGTTCAAGAGAAAAATGGACTGCGCGTTTTAAATGTTCGTAAACGCTCCCATTCTCTTTGTCTGCAAAAGGAATAACTTCATCGAGAAATGCAGTATTCCCGGTTTCGGCAATATATTTGTAAACAGTTGGAAAGAGCCATAATGCATCGTCCGCACGGTATGCAGGATGTCCGGTCTCCTGTCTGTAGGAAGCATCATCAGGGGTATCTTCATGTCCCGGATTGTGTGTAAATTTTACAAGTGGCAGTCCGCCGCCATTGCTTACCTGTGCGGAAAGCATAAAACGGATTTTCTCCGCTGCCATTTCCGGCGCAAGATGGATGATACCCTGAATATCCTGTACGGTATCGCGGTAGCCGTAGCCGTTTCGCAGTCCGCAGTAAATGAAGGAGGCTGCGCGGGACCATATAAAGGTCATGAAGCAGTTGTAAGCATTCCAGGTATTGAGCATGGTATTGAATTCCTGGCTGGGAGTATGGACTTTTAAATGGTCCAGTTTTTCATACCAGTATGTCCTCAGGGCAGACAGTTCCTGCGCCACCATCTCCGAGGGAGCAGCATATTGCTCCAGAATAGCTGCAGCATCCCCAGAACCGCCCACACCAAGCAGAAACAGGATGGTTTTCGTTTCGCCCGGTTCCAATGTAACTGCACAGGAGAGTGCCCCGCAGGAGTTTTCATTATAACTGGTTACATTTCCAAGATCACCGGATTCTATTCCCTGTGGATTACCGTATCCGTGGTATCGTCCGAGGAAATGCTCTTTTTCACCGCAGTAGGATGCAACATCTGCACCGGCAAGTGCGAAGAAACGCTCGGTTACATTTTTTTCGTCTACCTTCTCATTTTCAGGAATGGCATCCAGATTGCCGTGTATCTGCTGGATGATTCTGTTTTTTTCAAATAAGGTTTTTGTTATGAACAAAGAATACTGTAAATTGACCTGATCCTGTTCATAATTGCTGTGATTCGTAAATTCGGCATAGCCTGTCAGCGTGAGGGAGCGTGGGGATTTTGAGCGGTTTGTTACGGAGAGCGCCCACACTTCATAGGTTTTATCCAGAGGGACATAATAAGATGCCTCGGAAACAATTTCACTATAGTCAGCGGCCATTCTGGTATAACCCATGCCATGAAAGCACTTGCTTTTGTAAGTGTCCGTGCTTTTACCGACCGGCTGCCAGGAAGCAGACCAGTAATCTTTTGATTCGTTATCCCGGATGTAAATGTATCGTCCGGGCTGGTCAAAGCTGTTGAAGATGTAGCGCAGAATCCGTCCGTTTGCCCCGGATTTTGCAAAGCTGTAGCCACCCGCTTGATTGGAAATGATTGCGCCATATTCTGGTGAACCCAGATAGTTTACCCAGGGGGCCGGCGTATCCGGCCGGTCAATGACATATTCCCGGTTTATATCGTCAAAATATCCATATTTCATATTTTTATATCAATCCTTTCTTGAATTCGTACAGTAACGATTCAGGGGACACATCTATAGTGCAGATTATCCACCATAAAATTTTGAATTGTTACATTAGGTTTACAACAATTTTGTGGGAGTCCCCTGATAATGCTGTCAGTGTTTTACGAGGAAGGATGACAAAAGCATCTTCGTTTACCTCAAGTTTATCTTCGCCGCAGAAAGCAGAAGCGATCACATAGGAGCCAAAATCCTTGCGGCTGTCGTTTCTATAAACAATGGTTAATTTTTTATTTGCAAAGGTTGTGGTGAGGGCGGCAATGCCTTTGTCATCAAACTGGTCGGACATAAGCTTTGGATATAAAATCAGGTCTCCGGCTTCCCCGCGGACACCGAATACTTCCGTGATCATGGTCAGCATGAACCAGCTTGCCGCACCAGTCAAATAAGGATACATTCCCCGTCCGTCAGAGCGGAAATATTCCGGAATGCCCGGATAGATATGACTGATATCAAAATCCAGAGCGGTATCAGCCAGTGTTTTCAAGGCTTTCCATCCTTCCTTTACAAATCCCCGCCGGTACAGAGCGTTTGCGTACATGACTGTCATATGGGAAAATACGGCTCCGTTTTCTTTTTCGCCGTAAGCAAATCCAAACATTCGGCCCATATCAAATTTTAATTCATGGAAATCGGTATTCAGCCGGTATCCGCCGATTTCTTCCCGGTAAAGATAATGGTCGGCGCTTTTTACAATTTTTTCAATTTGAGAATCTTCTGCTGTTCCGCTCATGATGGCAAAAACTTGTCCCGTAAGCATCATACGCACGTGATTCTCAAAAAATCCTTCCACAGCGCGGCCGTGATTGTCGTAGTAGCTATTGAACCAGCCTTCTTCATCAGGAGCATCAATCCATTCATGGATTCTCAGATATTCCATGAGCCATTTTGCTTTTTGAATGAGATTCACGGCAAGGGCGGAAAGTGAAAAACTTTTGCGCCTGCCGCTGAGCGTATGGCGGCATCGGGAAGTATAGTCATTTAAAATGTGCGTCTTCTTGGCGATATCCTCAAAGGTTTCTAAATCATTGTCCAACAAGATTTCAATTTCCTCCGGAAGCTCCACGGTATGTGTGGAAGAGTGGTAATCCAGGACGCGGATCATTGCCGATAGTTCCAGCAGGTTACCGGCATAGGCGCAGGTGAATGCGACACTTTCGCCATGTTCGGAGGCCATATCCAGGGCATCGTTCCAGTCAGCGCCCCGGAGTCTGTAGATGTTATGCCCTCCCACTTCATAAAAGGCGGTTAACTGTTGTATGAGAAGATGCTCCAGAATACTTCCTGTATAAATATTATTATTCTCTGTACGCTGTTTGTTTCCGCATTCAGGAGTCCAAAGAGAATCAATTGCAGTTCCCCTCATGGTCTGTGCGTCTTTAAAATAAGAAATCTCTTTATTCAGGATTTGGATATCTCCTGTCTGGTCAATGTAAAGCTTGGTGGTCATCAGCGGCCAGAGCGCATGATCCATCCAGACGCGGGCAATGCCGTTGCGGTCTGCAATAAAATTGCCGTCGCCGGTTCCGATAATGGTTGCGTTTGTCCCGTCAATGCGTACGCCTCCATAGTTTATGGCAATCATATGTCCGACTCGTTCAGGTTCTACCAGCAGCAGAGAAAGACAGTCCTGCCACAAATCTCTCCATCCGCGCCCGCCCCTGCCATAGTCATGATAGGGCAGGAAGGAGCAGCCAAATAGCCGCCGAAGGAACGGCTGAAAGCAGACCCATTTCATCAGGTAATCAAAATCGGTATCCTTTGTATGAAAATCCACGGACACCTGCTCCTTCCAGTAGGTTTTTGTATTCGTGAAGATATCTTGTACTTTTTTTGTAGTATTCAATTTTTCTACAATGTGTAAGATGCGTTCTTCGCTGTCCTCCACACCAAGAAGAAGGATGTAATCTGCTTTTTCACCGGGAGCCAGGGTCACTGCCTGAAACCGAAAGGCGCCCATTGCCTCTTTTCCTGCCGCGCTGCCGGGAGCGGGAAATCCTTCATATCTCTCATACACGGCACGGGGATGCGTGAAAGTTCCTCCTTCTCCGATAAAATCTTCTACAGTTGGATAAAAGCTTTCCGGTGTACTGCCGTTTCCCATACAGCCGGTGACATAATAAATTCGTGAGTTTGTTCTGTGTCCTTTCTCATCAAAGGACATAGTAGGGCGGACGAACACGCCGTGCTGATTTGTGTGGATACGGTGAAGCATGGAGGTTACATTCCTGTGGTCCCGTATATTATCTGCACTACGCCCGTAAATGGGAATGGCTGCGTATGCAGTCAGTGTTTGGATAGCTTCAGACTGGTTTTGTATGGTTACATACATGATTTCAGCATTATAATTTTTAGGAATGAACGAGGTGACTGTGGATTCAAGCCGAAGGCTTTTGGAGGTTCGTTTTAAGGTATGCCACATGAATCCGGCTGTCAGTTCGCTCTTATCCTGTGTTTCTGAAAATTTGGCCGTTTCCTGTTCTGCTGAAGCGCCGACGGCAGAGTATACTTTACCCTCATTGTTTACAAACCAAAAATTTCGGACAGAACGATTATTATGTAGATTCTCGGAACTTACCGGTTCTAAAAGGAAGGTTTCCTGGTCAATTTTTGCATCACCGCCAAGATTCGGTGTGACAGCGCTCTTTAATCCGATTTCCGAAGCAAGAGGGAAATACAGGTAACTTGTATTTTCCGGTTGCTCCAAACGAAAGCTGCCATGCTCATCAATAAAGTTCAGATGTTTCAATTCTTTTGCTCCTTTCTGATTCCATTCCCGTGAAGCAGCGGATTAGAGAGGTGTTTTTTCTCTCTCCGGCTGCAGTCAGGGAATATATTTATGAATGGATAATATAGAAAATCTTCTATAAAGAAAATCAGAAATATGAGAAAAATATCAGAATCATGACCTAAATTAACTGGATGAAAGGGACTTTTTAATAGGAAAAGATGAATCATCACCTGCAAAAATAAATGCGCAAAATAGGGTCATGAATTTGACATTTTGTTAAAAACTTTAGTATAACCTCAAAAAACTTTAGGCTATAATTCGACCATGGTTAAAACAAAAGCTTTAAATACAAAAAAGGAGGATTTTTCAAATGAAAAAGAGAGTAGTGAGCATTTTATTGATTATGGCCATGGCGGCCGGTTCGCTGGCGGGCTGTGGAAATTCGTCGTCTGGTTCTGATTCCAGTTCTGATTCAGGCACGGACAGTGGGGCGGCAGCGGATGTTGAAGAAGGAAAGGTCATTAACATCTATAGCTGGAATGATGAATTTCGTCAACGTGTGGAGGCGGTTTATCCGGAAGTGAAGGAAACCTCGTCAGACGGCACAGTAACTACTTTGAATGACGGTACGGAAATCCACTGGATCATCAATCCGAATCAGGACGGAGTTTATCAGCAGAAGCTGGACGAGGCGCTGATGAAACAGGCAGACGCATCTGCAGATGATAAGGTGGATATGTTCTTATCAGAGACGGATTATGTAAATAAATATACAGATGCAGAGGCGGATGTTGCGGTACCCTTAAGTGACCTGGGGATTGACCCGGATTCCGATTTGGCAGATCAGTACAGCTTTACAAGAGTAACGGCTTCCGATACGGAAGGAGTCCAGAGAGGTTCTACATGGCAGTGCTGTCCGGGGCTGTTGGTTTACCGCCGGGATATTGCCAAAGAAGTATTTGGCACGGATGATCCGAACGAGATCGGCGAGAAGGTAAAAGACTGGGATACCATGAAAGAGACGGCAGAGGAACTGAAGGCAAAGGGATATTATACATTTTCCTCCTATGCGGATACCTTCCGTCTGTACGGCAACAGCATTGACGAGTCCTGGGTAAGCCCTGGTGAAACGACGATTAAGGTGGATCAGAAGATTATTGACTGGGTAAATGACTCTAAAGAGTGGCTGGATGCCGGCTACCTTGATAAAAATGTAAAAGGACAGTGGAATGATGACTGGAATAAGGCAATGGGGTCCACCTCCAAGGTATTTGCGTTCTTGTTCCCGGCATGGGGAATTGACTTTACTTTGAAGCCGAACTGGGACGGCGATGACGGCGCATGGGCAGTTACCAATCCTCCGCAGGAATATAACTGGGGCGGTTCCTATGTACATGCATGTACAGGGACGGATAATCCGCAGCATGTAAAAGATATCATCCTTGCGGTAACCGTAGATAAAGATAATTTGTTGAAGATTTCCAAAGACTACTCTGATTTTACAAATACAACAAGCGGTATGCAGGAAGCGGCAAAGGACGATTCATTTGCATCAGAATTCCTGGGGGGACAGAATCCGTTTACCTATTTCGCGCCGGTTGCGGAAAATATCGAGATTGCACCTCTTTCTTCTTATGACCAGGGCTGTGTGGAGCTGATCCAGAATGCGTTTAGCGACTATCTGCAGGGAAAAGTAGACTATGACAAGGCAAAGACAAACTTTGAAACAGCAGTCAAAGAGCGTTACCCGGATATCACGGAGATCCAGTGGCCTGATTAAACTGCGATAGATTTACCGCCGCGGGGCATGGCGCCTCGCGGCACACGGAAAAGGAAAGGAATGAAATCTTATGAATCAAAAAAGCAAGAAAGTCAATTACGCAAAGTGGGGTTATCTTTTTATACTTCCGTTTTTTGTCAGTTTTTTCATTTTCTCTTTCATCCCGTTGGTCGATACAATCCGCTACAGTTTTTTTGAATATTACCGCTCGGGAATCAAAGAGGTTGGACCGAATTTCGTTGGAATGGCGAATTATGTAGAACTGCTTGGTTCTGATATGCTGAAATATGCAGGCAATACACTGCTTCTGTGGATTATCGGATTTATTCCTCAGATTGTCATTGCACTGGTGCTTGCGGAATGGTTTGTGGATGCCCGTCTGAAAATCCATGGAACACAGTTTTTTAAGGTTGTGATTTATCTGCCGAACCTGATCATGGCGTCTGCGTTTGCAATGCTGTTTTTTACCATGTTTTCCACCAATGGACCGATCAATGGGATTCTGATGTCCATCGGGCTGACCAGCCAGCCTATTGATTTTCTGGGGTCAGCGTTGGGAACCCGGTCACTGGTCGGATTCATGAATTTCCTGATGTGGTTTGGAAATTCAACGATCATGCTGATGGCTGCCATCATGGGAATCAGCCCGGATGTATTTGAGGCATCGGATCTGGACGGCTGCAACAGTTTTCAGCGTTTCTTCTATATCACGCTTCCGCAGATCCGGCCAATCCTTGCTTACACATTGATTACCGCAATTATCGGCGGTCTGCAGATGTTTGATGTTCCACAAATCCTGACAAACGGACAGGGAACACCGGACCGTACATCCATGACGCTGATCATGTTCCTGAACAGCCATCTGAAGAGCAGGAACTATGGTATGGCAGGCGCGTTGTCTGTTTACCTGTTTATCGTCAGTGGTATCCTGTGCTTTATCGTATATCGGATGACCAATAACGACGACCCGGACGGTTCGAAGGCAGCGGCGAAGAAAGCAAAGAAGCAGAAGAGGAGGGGATAGAGTTATGAAGTCAGAGAAACCAAATCATGTAAGAAGTATTATCGCACATATTGTACTGATTCTTTTATCATTTTTGTGCCTGTTTTTCTTCTATATTTTGTTTGTTAACGCGACCAGGTCACATGCGGATCTGCAGAAAGGATTTTCTGCCCTGCCGGGAAATTATCTGTTCCAGAACTTGAAAAATGTTGCCAATGACGGAACGTTTCCTATGTTTCGGGGAATCCTGAACAGCCTGATCGTGTCAGGATGTTCCGCGGCAATCTGTACTTATTTTTCCGCATTGACAGCATATGGGCTTTATGCATATGATTTCAAATTAAAAAAACCGGCGTTCACATTTATTATGGCGATTCTTGTGATGCCGACTCAGGTAACGGCAATGGGATTTCTGCGTCTGGTCACCAATATGGGGATGTATGATTCTCTGCTTCCGCTGATCATTCCGTCTGTTGCTTCTCCGGCTGTGTTTTACTTTATGCACAGCTACCTGCAGTCCTCCCTGCCGCTGTCTTTGGTGGAAGCGGCAAGGATTGACGGCTCAGGGGAGTTTCGGACTTTTAACCAGATTGTGATTCCGATTATGAAACCGGCTATCGCGGTACAGGCAATCTTTACCTTCGTAGGTTCCTGGAATAATTACTTCGTTCCGGCTCTGGTTATCCAGTCTAAAGACAAAATGACAGTGCCGATTTTGATTGCCACACTTCGAGGTGCCGATTATATGAATTTTGATATGGGAAAAATATACACGATGATTTTGGTTGCAATTGTTCCCATCATCCTTGTATATTTGCTCCTGTCCAAGTACATTATCGCTGGTGTAACGCTTGGCGGTGTAAAGGAATAAGGGGTTCGGATAGTAGAAAACCGGGAGCGTTATGCCCCCGGTTTTTTAAACCGTTCTTCCTCAGTATATTCTTTCTTTTCTACAAAGTGATCGATTAACTGATAGATAATGATTAGGAGGAGTACATAGCTGATACATGCTTCTTTTGAGTAAGATAGCAACATATAACCGCTCAGCAGGCCGCCAATCACAACCGCATAAAATCCATTGACTCCTGTCACATGCCTCCTGTCAAAGATGAGACGGAGTTCTAATATATGATAGATATATCCCCAAGCCGTAATGCCAAAGCCAACAACTGCGGTTGCCAGGTTTTCGGCACTTTCTCTTGCATCATGGACCAATTGCTCAATGGTAAGTCCAAAAAAACCAATGATATATACAAACATTCCTACTGTTGCGGCAGCATAACCGGCCTTTTGAAGCCATTTGGCTGCGGCTGGCCTGGTTTCTTTTAAGAAAAAAGAAGGAATCTCAAATACTGTCAGAATCAGCAGAAAGATAACAGGTGTAAAAGCGCCCTTAAAAAAGGCGGGTATCCTATAGTTTTCCAGAAGAAAAGCAATGCTGCCGCAGGCAAGTATCAGGAGAATGGTTTTTAAAATGGACATCTTTCGGGTGTGTCTTGGATTCCCCTCGCTGTCTGTAACTGACAGTGTTTCAATCACATCATCTTTTTCATATTTTAACAAATCTCCGGTGATATCCAGAAACCGGTGTCCGGCTTTTTCTTCCTTGTGAATCTCTTCCCAATAAAACTGTTCATCAAAGGTGGACATCACTTCGTTCCTTTTTTGAATCTGTTTACATATTTCCAAAGAACCATTTAATTCCTCAATCTGCTTTTGAAGCTCTGTAATGTTTTTATTGATAGAATCTGGTAAGTCGGTAACCCCATCGAGCAGGTCTTCGATTTCTGAAACAGATAGTCCGAGTTTTCTGAAAATGATAATTTTTTTCAAAATAGCAACATCCTCGTTGCTGTAATCTCGGTATGTGTTTTCCCCTCTTTTTGGATGGATGAGTTTTTGCTTTTCATAAAAGCGTACAGTTGCACGGGGAATGCCCAGTTCCATCTCCAATTCTTTGATTGTCATAAGTATCCCTCCTTTTAGTTATTATAGCAGAAAAATACAGTATAAACATAGTTTACAGTCAAGAGTTTTCAGGTATTTTTTGAAAATTTTTGAAAATCTAAAAGAAAAACAATTTCATTGTTTTACTTTTGCGAAGGAATATATCTAACAGGATGCTAAAAAAGGTCGGAAAAGTCGTAAACACCTACATAGATTAAAAAAGTTAAATAGAATAAGATATTTACAGATTCAATTCTAATCATGCGTAAGAGGAGGAAAACGAATATGGAATCACCAAGCTTGGAACAGATTTTTGGGAGTTATGTGTCATGGAAAATGGATGATCAGACATGGGCTATCAATTTTATGAATGGTTCGGAGAATATGTATCTTCTGGAGGGAGAGGAGAAGGCTCTTCTGCTTGATACCGGATACGGCGTCGGAAATTTGCGCGCATATGTGGAGAAATTGACAAATAAGCCCATCCTTGTTGCGAACACGCATTTTCATCCGGACCACTCTGCGGGAAATGGTGAGTTTGAACAGGTTTACTTGAGTAAAGGAGCTGCAATTGATGCTCCGTCGGTTAACAATCCGGGAGCAGTACCATTTGACATTACGAAGCTGCCCTATCCTGATTATGAAAAAATCTATATTGGAGAGGGCGATAAAATTGAATTAGGCGGACGCACAATCGAAGTTCTGGATGTAAAACCGGCACACTGCAACAGCAGCTTGTTTTTCCTGGACAGAGGGCATCGGATGTTTTTCAGCGGAGATGAGTTGGAAGCCGCACAGGTTATGATGTTTGATAATTCTTCTAATCCGGATGCGCCATATGAAGTGAAAGAGAGATTATTGAACTTTCAGGCAAATAACAAACGAATCAAAGAACTGAGCTCTGAGTTTGATTATTTGCTTCCGAATCACAATGGATATCCAATTGCTAAGAGTTATATTGATGACTTTATTGAATTGGTGGATGCTGTTTTTGATGGAAAGGCAAAGGTGGAGGATAAGCTGAATCACCCATATGTAGAGATGGACCCGAAGGCATCATCTTTATGTCGTGTCCGTTGGAAAAATGCAAGCATTTTTATTGTGAAGGATTTGGTGATGAGTGTATATGGAACCAGGTAAATCGAGAGGAAATCATAAAGAGCCGCACGTATACAAATAGCGTGTGGCTCTTGTACTTTTCATATGGACTGGGACGCGGATATTGATTATAATAGAGAAAGATAATATTAAGATGATATAAAAATTTATGAAAAAGAGGTGGAGAAAATGAACCCGAAAAGGCTGTGGGTGATCAGAGGCGGCATCATACTGCTGGCAGGTGTATTTATTTCATTCGGGGTGATTAGAGGAGAGCCGATGGAAGTGCTGCAGAAAGCAACTAGTATTTGTCTGGAATGTATCGGGATAGGATAAAATGATGAATAAATTAAAAAATGAAACAAAGAGAAATTTTATTCAGTTGATGGCGGCCGTACTGATAAACGGCTATGCTGCCGGCTATCAAAAAGGACAGATATTTACCGGAAAATCCAAATTTTTTTGTGTGCCGGTATTGAATTGTTATTCCTGTCCGGGGGCTTTGGGAGCATGCCCCATTGGTTCCCTGCAGTCCATAGTCAGTGGACATAAGCATCGAATGTCATTTTACGTGCTTGGATCATTGATGCTGTTTGGCATTCTGCTTGGCAGGGTGGCGTGTGGTTTCCTGTGTCCTTTCGGCTTGGTACAGGACCTCCTTTACAAGATACCGGTTAAGAAACTTACAGTGCCGAAAAAAGCAGATAAATATCTGCGTTATTTGAAGTATGTAGTTCTGTTTTCGTTTGTTATCCTGCTCCCTATGTTGGTCAGGGATGGGTTTGGATTTGGGAAAACATGGTTCTGCAAATACATATGCCCGGCAGGGACCCTGGGGGCAGGAATTCCGCTTTTAATTAAAAATGAAGGATTGGGACAGGCGGTCGGTATATTGTTCGGATGGAAAGTTATGGTGCTGGTGACGATTATTATTCTTTCCATGTTGATTTACAGGCCTTTTTGTAAATACCTGTGTCCTTTAGGGGCATTCTATGCTTTCTTTAACAAGTTCAGTTTATACCGGCTGGCCGTGGATAAGGAGCAGTGTATTGAATGCAAGCTCTGTGAGAGAACCTGTAAAATGGGTGTGGAGGTTACCAAAGAGATTAATTCACCGGAATGTATCCGCTGCGGAGCCTGTATGAAAGCCTGTCCGCAGAAATGTATTCACAGGGAGAAGGTCTGCGGTTTTGGAAAGGAAGAACACGCAGGCGGAGAAGTATAGCGGATAGGGAAGTATTAAAAAAGAGAAGATAACTATGTTCCTATACACCACCAAGAAAAAAATTGAAAAAAATCGAAAAAAATACTTGATTTTTTTGCCAAGTCTGGTATAATAACCATGTTGCGTTTGATAAGGCAACAATAAATGATGCGGAATGGTGTAATTGGCAGCACAGCAGACTCTGACTCTGTTAGTAGGGGTTCAAGTCCCTTTTCCGTAGTTGGGAATCTGGAATGACAGATTCCCTATTTTATCGGAGTGTGGCTCAGCTTGGTAGAGCGCTACGTTCGGGACGTAGAGGCCGCAGGTTCGAATCCTGTCACTCCGACTTGAAAAGCCTTGATTTTACGGGCTTTGAGCGATTAAGAGATTACCTAGAAATAGGTAATTTTTTTATTCCCGCGAAGCAACGAGCCAAGTGTACATGCGGGCATGTACATTTGGCGACTGCCGCGAGGGTCAAAAACCCCGCAGCTTGCTGCGGGGTTTTTGACTGGCTTTTTATAGATGTTTTGGATATGTTTTAAAGTTGTTTCAGAAGAAAAAAGTATTGACAGCCAGGCCTTGTGTGTGGTAGAGTCTTTTTAAACCGATGAGGAAGAGCAAGTACTTTTTGTTTCTGCCGTACAGAGAGCTGCAGGTGGTGGGATTGCAGCAGGCCAGGGCAGGGAGGAATGGGCTTCTGAGGGTGAGTTGAAATGATAGTAGGCAAGCCGGAGAGAGTACTCCGTTATCAAAGTCCGCATATGTCAGTATGCATGAGTGGGTGCAGATTGCACCAAGCCGGGTGGCACCGCAGGAGTCGATGGATGATAGAATTCGAACAGCTCTTGTCCCTGCAATAGAAGTTTATTGTGTGGGATGAGGGCTTTTTATGTTGAATTAAGAAAGGAGAATGTAACGATGAGTGAAAAGAAGATTCCTTACAAAATTTATTTGGAAGAAAGTGAGATGCCGAAAGAGTGGTACAATGTCCGCGCTGATATGAAGAATAAGCCGGCTCCGCTCCTGAATCCAGGTACTCATGAACCGATGACTGCCGAGGAACTTGGCATGGTATTCTGTGAAGAATTGGTAAAACAGGAGTTAGACAATGATAACCGTTATATCGAAATTCCGAAGAAAATACGGGATTTTTATAAGATGTACCGTCCATCGCCGCTGGTACGGGCATATTGTCTGGAGGAAAAGCTGCAGACTCCGGCAAAGATTTACTATAAGTTCGAGGGAAATAACACTAGCGGCAGCCATAAGCTGAATTCTGCAATTGCACAGGCATTTTATGCGAAGGAACAGGGACTCAAAGGCGTGACTACAGAGACAGGTGCGGGACAGTGGGGAACGGCGTTATCCATGGCGTGTTCTTATCTGGATCTGGACTGTAAAGTGTTCATGGTAAAATGTTCTTACGAGCAGAAACCGTTCCGGAGAGAAGTCATGCGTACTTACGGTGCCAGTGTTACACCATCTCCGTCTGAAACAACAGAAATCGGGCGTAAGATTCTTGCGGATCATCCTGGAACGACAGGAAGCCTGGGCTGTGCAATTTCTGAGGCGGTGGAAGTTGCAACACATTCGGAAGGCTACCGTTATGTATTAGGGAGTGTGCTGAATCAGGTCCTTCTTCATCAGTCAATCATTGGAGTGGAGACAAAAACTGCGATGGATAAATATGGAATCAAACCAGATATCATTATCGGATGTGCGGGCGGCGGCTCCAATCTGGGCGGCTTGATTTCACCGTTTATGGGTGAAAAGCTGCGGGGTGAAGCAGATTACCGGATTATTGCAGTAGAGCCGGCTTCCTGTCCAAGTTTTACAAGAGGTGTGTATGCTTACGACTTCTGTGACACTGGAATGGTGTGCCCGCTTGCGAAGATGTATACTTTGGGAAGCGGATTTATCCCGTCTGCGAACCATGCGGGAGGACTTCGGTATCATGGAATGAGTTCTGTCCTTTCTCAGCTGTATGATGATGGATATATGGAGGCTCGTTCCGTGGAGCAGACTTCTGTATTTGAGGCGGCAGAGCAGTTTGCAAGAGTAGAGGGAATCCTTCCGGCACCGGAAAGCAGTCATGCAATCCGTGCGGCAATTGATGAAGCTATGAAATGTAAGGAGACCGGCGAAGAAAAGACAATTCTGTTTGGCTTAACAGGAACAGGATATTTTGACATGGTGGCATATGAGAAATTCCATAATGGAGAAATGAAGGACTATATCCCCACAGACGAGGATTTGAAGGTTGGGCTTGATGCACTTCCGAAATTCTGAGAGAGATAAAAAGGGGCAGATAATGTTAGTATTTAGGTGCTGAAATTTGCTGTCAGGAGAACTGTCCTGGATGTCTTTGCCGGAAGAGGGAATTTCTGACTATCCATAATAAAAAGTTGACAAGATGATTTTTTTATAATAGAATGGCCTGCGTAATATTTTTGTAATAATTGTAATATATTTGAAAAGATACGAATATAATTTATAAGAAAATATTTACAATATTGCAAAAAATAGGAGGTAGGAGTATATGAAACAATATAAAAGAATCATCGCGGTAGCTACGGCAGTGGCAACAGGTGTCGTCATGACAGTGCCGCTGAACAGTGAGGCGGCAGACCGGACTGCGAGTACAGCACAGATTAAAAATGTAGGTCCTTATGAAGTGGAACAGTCTTACGGCCTGAACGAGGTGCCGGAGGAAGCTCTGGAAAATGCAAAAAAAGCAGTAGCCCAGGCAGGTGTACAATATAAGGAGAAAAAGCGGAAAGAGGAAGAGGCCAGAAAGGCAGCAGAGGAAGCCAGACGGGCCCAGGAAGAGTCAGAGAGAATCGCAGCGGAAAAGGAGGCGGCAGCCCAACAGGCGGCGCAGGAGGAAGCAGCCCGCCAGGCAGCGGAGCAGGAAGTAGCTCAGCAGGCGGCGCAGCAGACAGCATCTCAGCAGATATCTGTGGCACAGCAGCCTGCAGTTGCGGCTACATCCAGTGAACAAGCCCTTCTTGCCGCTATTATCTTCTGTGAAGCGGGTAATCAGCCTTATGAGGGACAGGTTGCCGTTGGTGCGGTCATTATGAACCGTGTGCGCAGCAGCGTATATCCGAACAGTATTGCGGAAGTCATATACCAGGCGGGGCAGTTTGGTCCGGCAATGACCGGATGGTTGGATTCTGTGCTTGCAAGCGGAAGTTATACCTCGACAGCTATGCAGGCGGCGGCAGATGCTCTGGCCGGGAGTAATCCGATTGGAGACTGCCTGTACTTCGGATGTGGAAATTACGGAATACAGATAGGAGACCATTTCTTCCACTAAAATAGTGCGGCATTCAGCGGCTGCCTGTAAAAACAATTTCATATTTAAAAAGTATATATTTACATATGAGAATCTTATATGGTCTATATTAAAGTTTTTTAACCGTTTCTGTGGAGGGACTGCAGGAACGGTTTTTTATATAAATCTTTAAAAAATCTTAAATATTTTTTTGTGGAGATATAGGGTGTTACGTTATATAATAGAAACAGAGTCTGCGAGGGGTGTTGCATAATCAAAGGAGGAATGAGATTGGACAAGGTAATCGAGGTGAAAAACCTTTATAAATTGTACCGTGTCGGTGATTCTGTTGTGCGGGCACTGAACGGCGTAAGCTTTGATGTATATCCTGGTGAGTTCTGCGCAATTGTCGGAACGTCTGGTTCCGGGAAATCTACACTGCTTAATATGCTTGCCGGCCTGGAGAAGCCGACAAAAGGGGAGATTGTCGTGATTGGCCAGCACATGGAAAAGCTGAATGAGGACGGGCTTGTAAAGTTCAGGCGGGAGAATGTGGGATTTATCTTTCAGTCCTTTCATTTAATTGGAACGATGAATGCAGTGGAAAATGTGGCACTGCCTTTAAGCTTTCGGGGAGAAGCGAGAAGTTCACGCCTGAAAAAAGCGGACAAGATGTTAGAATTAGTGAATCTGAAAAAACATAAAAAGCATATGCCAAACCAGATGTCCGGCGGACAGCAGCAGCGCGTGGGAGTGGCGAGGGCTCTGGTGGTGAATCCGAAAATTATTTTTGCAGACGAGCCTACGGGTAATCTGGATTCTCACACGTCAGAGGATGTCATGCGGCTTATGCAGAAAGTGGTGCGGGAACAGAAAAAAACATTGGTTATGGTTACCCACGACAACCATCTGGCAGCTTATGCAGACAGAGTTTTTCATATTATAGACGGCCAGATTGTAAAAATAGATGATAATCGTGGGAGGATGAACGAGACCGTTACCGATGAACCGGTATAAATGAAAAGGGGACGTCAGAAATAGAGAAAAGGGACGATAAGAATAGAAAGAGGAAAGCGAGGAACAAGATTCATGAAACAATGGAAAAAATGGACTGGAATTTTTCTGAGCCTGACCCTGGCAGCAGCATGCATGCCGGGAATGAGCGCCCATGCCGGATATACCATGTCAGATGGTGGGACTGCATTTTCAGGCGGAGTACAGACTACAGGTATCAAGCTGGCTTCTACGGAAAATACGATGCCAAATCAAGTAGATGGGGCAGTTTCGGATAATACTCAACAGGACTCAGATGCATTATTTGAGATTTTTGTGGGAAACGGGCAGTCTACGCCGCAGTATCAGGCAGGTCAGAAAGTAGAAAAGCTGACAGTCCGTGTGGTAAATAAGGGTGAAGCTGATCTGCAGGAGGTCAAGATTCTGCCGGTCCTTGAAAATATGGAAAATTGGCCCTTTGAAAAAGAAGGCATTAAGCATGGGTATGATTTAAGTGACATTAAAGCCGGAAAATATGTGGATGCAGTCTGGAAGGACCTTCAGGTGAGGGAAGACGTGGAGACGAAAACTTACAGGCTTCCGTTCCATATTACATATAAACAAGGAAAAAATGAGTATGAATGTGAGCGGTATCTGGATGTAAAGACGGCGGGGAAGATTCAGGAACCGCAGAATCCGGATGATGGTGTGTCGAATAAACCAGGAGAAAACCAGAATCCGGATCAGGATATGGCAGGCGGCGCAGATGCGGGCGGCGTCTATACCGGAGATATCTCCGCAGTCGGCGGTGGCGGCGGCTCGGAAAATAAAAGTGTCCCCCGCGTGATCGTAACCGGATTTAATACAGATCCGGGAGTAGTGAGTGCAGGAGGTAATTTCCGTCTGATCGTGCATGTGAAAAATACATCATTGTCAACGGCAGTGTCTAACATGCTGTTTGACTTTCAAGCTCCTGCATCAGGTACGGAGGCTGCGGCGGAGGCTCCGGCTTTTCTGCCTTCGTCCGGTGCCAGTTCTATATATCTGGACTGCATCCCGGCAGGGGAAACCAGGGATGTTGCGATTGACTTGAACGCCAGGGCTGATCTGGTGCAGAAGCCGTACAGTATTAACATGTCCATACAATACGAGGACGGGAATGCTACTCAGTTTGAGGGGAGTTCCAGTCTGGCCATTCCGGTGCAGCAGGCAGCAAGGTTTGAACTTAGTGATATTGAATTGTCTCCTCAAAGTATTGAAGTGGGGCAGGAGGCAAACCTGATGTGCAGCCTGTATAATACCGGCCGTGTAAAGCTTTATAATGTAAAAGCAAAATTTACGGGGGACGGTATCAGCGGGAAAGAAGTATTCGTAGGGAATCTGGACTCAGGCGCTACAGGTACGATTGACGGAATGCTGACCGGAGAATCAGAAATGTCTCCAGGGACGAAGTGTAAACTGATAGTGACTTATGAAGATGAATCAGGAAATCAGTCTTCCATGGAAAAGGATTTTGAAATGGAAGTTACGCCTGTCATGGAAATGGACATGGGTATGGATATGGAGATGATGGGAGAAATGCCCATGGAAGAAAAAGGATTTCCTGTAATTCCTGTTATCATCGGGGGCGTGATCGTGTTGATTGTGGTCGTGTCTGTTGTGCTGCTTCGCAGAAGAAAGAAAAAACGGGCATTGGCTGAAGAGGAGGATTTAGCAGATGAGGTGGATCGATTTACTGAGGATGAGTAGCGGAAACCTCAAAAGGAGAAAGCTCAGAACATTTTTAACGATTTTGGGTGTGGTCATTGGTACAGCATCAATTGTGGTCATGATTTCCCTGGGGCTTGGAATGCAGCAGTCCATGTATCAGCAGATTGAGCAGTCCGGCGGTATGACAGCAATCACGGTGACCGGGCAGGATGCCGGGAATTCGATGTACTACTTTTCCGATGGTTCAGACCAGGGGGAAGCGACAAAATATGTTACGGATGATACCATTAAAGAGCTGCAGAAATTGGAGCATGTGAAGAGTGCTACGCCGTCTCTGACGATGAGTTCGATTTTATTGAGCGGGAAATACTATGGCTATATTCAGTTGGTGGGGCTGACTCCAGATGAGTTGGAGAGACAGAATATGAAACTGGTTGAAGGAAGTGTGCTGCCGGAAGAAAATTCCGTAAATCTGGATTTGATCGTTGGAAATTTTGTGCCGATGGACTTTTATGAAAAAGGCACCGATAGGGGATATTGGGAGACACAGGAGCTTCCGGATATTGACTTTATGAAGGATCCTATGTTTCTTGTGCTGGATCAGAGTGCTTATTTCAGTTCCCAGCAAAACGGCGGTAGTTCGTTCGGCTCGGAAGGCGGATCAGAGACACAGGTAAAGGCACCGAAAAAATATGTGGTGCGTGCCAGCGGGATGATGGATGGAGGACTGGAAACTTATAACAATGGTTCCTACAATGTATACTGTGATGTTTGGACATTAAAATCTATGCTTCAGAAAGAGTATAGGGGAAAGGCGATTCCAGGACAGCCGACCACACAGACCGGAAAGCCGTATAAATTTTTTGCTTATACTAATGCTATGGTGCAGGCAGATGATATAGACCATGTGGAAGACTTGTCAAAGGCAATCCAGGAGATGGGCTACAGGGTCAGTACGAACGCAGAATACCTTCAGAGCGCACAGAAGGAGTTTGCTATGATAGAAGCGGTCTTGGGAGGAATTGGCGCTGTATCTCTCTTTGTGGCGGCAATCGGTATTGCCAATACCATGATGATGTCGATTTACGAGAGAACTAAGGAGATTGGAGTCATTAAGGTTCTGGGATGCAGTCTGCGCAATATCAAGCAGATGTTTTTGCTGGAGGCTGCATTTATCGGGTTTATCGGCGGCGTGCTGGGCAATCTGCTAAGTTTCCTGCTGTCCTTTGGGATTAATGTCATAACCGGACATGGAAGCATGATGGGGTTGGACAGCAATATTTCTTATATTCCTGTGTGGCTTGTAATGGCATCTATGACGTTTGCAGTGCTGGTGGGAATGATAGCAGGATATTTTCCGGCGCTTCGGGCGATGAAGCTGAGCCCGCTTGCTGCGATTCGAAATGAATAAGAAACTGTATCAGGGAACTATAGAGAAAAATCTTTATAGTTCCCTGAATTTTGATTTTAAAAGCTGAGTTCGGGAAACGGCTCAATACTTCTTGCCAGTATCCCATGCATATGTGCGATTGCAGTTCCATAATTTGTGATAGGGATTCTCTGGTCCGATGCACACTGTATCCGGTATTTCATCTCCCGTTCATTTAAGGTGCAGCCGCCGCAGTGGATGATCAGGCGGTATTTGCTCAAATCTACAGGAAATTCCGTTCCGCTTGTAAATTCAAAACAAAGTTCCCTGCCGGTATGCCTGCGAATCCAACCAGGAAGTTTTACGGTTCCGATATCTTCGCATTGGCGGTGGTGGGTGCATCCTTCGCAGATCAGGATGGTATCACCGTCCTGTAATGTATCCAGGGTCACTGCACCCTGGACAACGGTCTTCAAGCTGCCCTTATATCGTGCAAACAGAATCGAGAAGGAGGTCAGTGGAATCTCTGGCGGAACATCAGCAGCGACTTTCTGAAAAGCCTGGCTGTCTGTGATGACCATGGCCGGACTGGTTCCCAACCGCGCAAGTGTCTCAGGAAGTTCGGTTTCTTTCACAGCGATTGCCGTGGCTCCTGCTTCCAGTATGTCGCGGATTGTCTGTTGCTGCGGCAGGATCAGACGACCCTTCGGCGCCGAACTGTCAATTGGGATGACCAGGACTACAAAGTCACCTGGCTGAATCAAATCCGCAACAATATGCTTTTCTATCTTGGAAGAGGGGATCTGTTTTGCAATCAATTCTTTCAAATCCGGAATGTTTTCTCCTGTTGCGGCACTGGCCAAAATACAGTTTTGGGAAGAAGCATCTCCGGGAATAAGGTTCTCCTTCGATATCTCTTCATGGCTTTTATAAAGGTCTGATTTGTTAAAGACAACCACATAGGGAATCTTCTTATCCAGAATTTTATCCAGGATTTTTCTGTCCTCCGCAGTCATTCCGGCATTGCTGTCAACGACCAGTACGGCAATGTCTGTTTTATTTAAAACCTGATATGCTTTTTGGATCCGCAGCGTTCCAAGTTCTCCCTCATCATCCAGACCTGGGGTGTCGATAAGCACCACCGGACCCAGGGGAAGTAATTCCATCGCTTTTTGAACCGGGTCAGTGGTTGTTCCCTTAATATCAGACACAATCGCCAGATTTTGGTCTGTGATGGCATTGATGATGCTAGATTTTCCGGCGTTTCGTTTTCCGAAGATGCCGATATGGACACGGTCTGCGGATGGTGTTGCGTTTAAACTCATGATGGTTCCTCCCAATTGTTCATTAGAAACGGAAATCTCTCCGATTATCCTGCTCAATCAGACGCAGGTTTTCCAGGACGACTGCCCGCGCTTTTTCATTTGGTACATTGAGGACTTCTTTTTCAATCAGTCTATCACCGATTGCCTTCGTTTCCGGGGAAGCATAGTCCATCAGGTATTCCTTCAGTGTCATCAAGGCGTTGGGATGGCAGCAGTTTTGAATCTGCCCGCTTTTGCACAAAGACATAAAGCGGTCGCCGGTACGACCTTCTCGATAACATGCAGTACAGAAGCTGGGGATATAATCCATCTGCATCAGCCAACGTACAACCTCGTCTAAGGAGCGTGTGTCGCTGACATCGAATTGCTCTGATTTTTCGTCTTCTGGTTCCGGCTCATAATAACCGCCAACACTGGTTCGGGAACCGCCGCTGATCTGGGAGATTCCAAGGTGCAGAACCCGTTCCCTTGTAGCCTGGTTTTCCCTGGTGGAAATAATCATGCCGGTATATGGTACGGAAATCCGGATGCAGGCAACTAGTTTGGCAAAAATATCATCATCAATTCCATTGTCGAACTGATTCGGGTCAATATCGTCTGCACGTTTCAGACGGGGTACACTGATGGTGTGTGGGCCTACACCGAAGGCGGCTTCTAAATGCTCGGCATGCATAAGAAGGCCGGCGAATTCATAGCGGTATTTATCCAATCCAAACAATACGCCAAGCCCCACATCGTCTATGCCGCCTTCCATAGCCCGGTCCATAGCCTCTGTATGGTAGTTGTAGTCATGCTTTGGTCCGGTCGGGTGGAGCTCCAGATAGCTTTCCTTGTGGTAGGTTTCCTGGAACAGGATATAAGTTCCGATTCCGGCTTCCTTCAGCAGCCGGTAATTGTCGACAGTGGTTGCTGCAATGTTGATATTAACCCGGCGGATGGCGCCGTTTTTGTGTTTGATGCCGTAAATGGTGTTGATACACTCCAGATAATATTCCATTGTGTTATGTACCGGATCTTCACCGGCTTCTAACGCCAACCGCTTATGTCCCATATCCTGCAGTGCAATCACTTCCCGGCGGATTTCCTCCTGGGTCAGTTTTTTGCGGGCGATGTGCTTGTTTTTCATATGATAGGGGCAGTAAGTACAGCCATTTACACAATAATTGGATAAGTACAGCGGGGCAAACATGACAATCCGGTTGCCATAGAAATCCTTTTTGATCTGCTCAGCCAGTTGGAAAATTTCCTGATTCTTTTCTTCAATCTTACAGGCGAGCAAGACAGACGCCTCCCGGTGGGTAAGTCCTTTCCGAAGCTTGGCTTTTTCAATCAGAGCATCAATAAGCTCTCTATTTTCTTTGTTTTCATCTGCATATCTGAGAGTATCCAGAATTTCCTCATGGTTGATAAAATCATCTGCGCATTTTGAATTTACGTCATACATTTACTTTAGTCCTCCTACTTTTGCTTTGCATAAATTGTTTTGGTGCTGACGCCTGGAAGCATACCCAGTTTACCTGAGAGTGCACTGATGGCATCGGCAGGCGCATCCATAGCGATGCTGATAATGGACAGATTTTTTTCCCGATAGGGGATTCCCATTCGTCCAATGATGTAATTGCTGAACTCGCTCAATAAATGATTCAATTCATCTACAGACTCCGTACTATTCAATACGATGCCGATTAAAGCAATCCGTGTGTCCATAAAAACCTCCTGTTTTGAAAGCGTGCTCCCGAAGTATATAAAAAAGCGCCCCGGGTTCTGGGGCGCAAATCTACCTGATGAGACACAGAAATCCCTCACAAATCCAACTGCATGGGAATGTGAGGATAGAATTTTTCTGCATGATATCAATGGTTACTTTTGTGTGCCTTTTTACTCAGGTACAGTTTTTACGACACTGTCCTTTATAATCAGAACGACCAACTGTATTATAGCATGTGGAAATGGAAATTACAATCAAATTTGTGATCAGATACATCGGTTATTCTTTGCTTTTTTAGGGAAAGTGGTATAAAATATAAACAGTGGTTAGTTCATTAATGCTTGAAAATAGAAATTTAGAGAGAAGTGAGAGGGATTTGGCAGAGGTAAGAAAGCACATCACATTTCACGGACGTGTACAGGGTGTGGGATTTCGGTATACGGCAAAATATTTGGCACGCTCTCTGAACCTGTCCGGATGGGTGAAAAATGAATGGGACGGCACAGTCACTCTTGAGGTTCAGGGGAGGGAAGCTCTAATCCAAAAGCTTTTGGTGGGATTGAACAATAATCAGTTTATCTCTATTGAGTGGATGGATACGGAAGAAATTCCTTTGGAGGCGGAAAGTACATTTCAGGTCCGATAGAATATATTATTTAGCCGTTAAGGAGGATAAAACAAATGAAATTAGGATTTATAGGAACAGGAAATATGGCTGGCGCAATCATGGGGGGAATTATCAAGGCAGGGCTGATTAAACCGGAGGAAATCATAGGTTCCGATACCCTGCCGGCAGGACGGGAACAGATACAGGAACGGTATGGAATCCATGTAACGCCCGAGAACAGAGAGGCGGCACGACAGGCGGAGATTTTGTTTTTGTCTGTAAAACCACAATTCTATCCGGCAGTGATTGCGGAAATCAAGGATGTTGTCAGGGAGGAACAGCTTGTGATCACGATTGCTCCAGGTAAGACTCTGGACTGGCTGGAGGAGCAGTTTGGAAAAAAAGTAAAAATTGTCCGTACCATGCCTAATACTCCTGCTATGGCAGGGGAGGGGATGACTGCTGTATGTCCGAATTCCTGTGTAGGGGAGGAGGAATTGGAATATATTCTGCGTATTTTGAATACGATTGGAAAAACAGAAGTCATTGAAGAACGTCTGATGGATGCGGTGGTATCTGTCAGCGGCAGCTCTCCGGCCTATGTATTTATGATGATTGAGGCCATGGCAGATGCCGCTGTGGCGGAAGGGATGCCGCGTTCTCAGGCATACAAGTTCGCTGCGCAGGCGGTATATGGCAGTGCAAAAATGGTATTGGAGACAGGAAAACATCCGGGAGAGCTCAAAGATATGGTCTGCTCTCCGGCAGGAACGACCATAGAAGCTGTGCGGATATTGGAGCAAAAGGGCTTTCGCAGTGCATTGATGGAAGCGATGAAGGCGTGTGCAGAAATCTCCAGAAATTTATAAATGCCCCCGTTTCTGATTATCTATCTTCAGTGCTGTCAAAAAAATTTGATAAACGTATCAAAATCATTTGCTGTGTATACGAATGAAAAGAGAGGAGCATCCATAATGAACATACAAGGGCTGCAAAAATTAACGCTTTTGGATTATCCGGAAAAAGTGGCGTGTACCATATTTACCGCAGGCTGCAATTTCCGCTGCCCGTTTTGTCATAACGCATCATTGGTATCACATATTGATATGGAGAAGAATATTCCTGTAGAGAAGATTTTGGCGTTTTTAAGAAAGCGTTTGGGTGTATTGGACGGTATCTGCATTTCCGGAGGAGAGCCATTGCTGCAGCCGGATTTAGAAGATTTTATTTCGCAGGTAAAAAAGATGGGATATTTTGTAAAACTGGACACGAATGGAAGCAATTCACATCTTCTGCGTCATTTGGCAGAAAAGCAGCTTTTGGATTATGTCGCCATGGATATTAAAAATTCTCCTGGAAAATATGGCATTACGATAGGAATTGCAGATTATAATCTGGAGGATGTTTTTCGAAGTGTAGATTTTCTGATGACGGGTACAGTGCCATATGAATTCCGCACGACAGTAGTGAGGGAGTTCCATAAGAGGGAAGATTTTGCTGCAATTGGACGATGGATCAAAGGTGCAAACAGATATTATTTACAGAATTTTCAGGATTCCGGAGATTTGATCCGGCCGGGGCTGAGGGCCTATACGAGAGACATTCTTGTGCAGGCTCTGGAGGTGGTTCAGCGTAATGTGCCAAATGCAGAACTCCGGGGAGTGGAGTAGTTTCACAATTCTGAAAATTTTTTGTAAAGGGGATATAATCTGTGCAAATTGTGGTGGAATATGATGTGGTAACTGATTATAAATAGAATATTTTCAAAAACAAAAACAACAATATCTAGTTTGCGGAATAATGTATGGCACAAGATATTGTTGTTTTTTGCTGTTGACAGAAGTCCTGTATGATGTTAGAATGTTCTAAAATGCCCGGCAGAAATTGCCAGGCAACACTTATCTGAGGAGCTTGATATTTGGGGCTTTTCGGGTTTACGAAGGAGAAATTCCTGCATCAATCGTTCATGATTTCAGAATGCAGCAGACAGAAAGGGGAGCATGGGAATGTATCAGGTTACGAAGAGAGACGGCAAGGTGGCGGCCTTTGATTTGTCGAAAATCAGCGAAGCAATCCGGAAGGCTTTCGAAGCAAAGGAGAAGGCGTATAATCAGGACATTATTGACTTGCTGGCTTTGAAGGTGACAGCAGACTTTGAACCAAAGGTGTCAAAAGGACTTATATCTGTAGAGGATATTCAGGACAGTGTGGAGTCTATGTTGATTCGGGCTGGCTATGCGGATGTTGCTAAGGGATACATTTTATATAGAAAGCAGAGAGAAAAAATCAGGAATTTAAATTCTACTTTATTAGATTATAAAGATATTGTGGACAGCTATGTAAAGGTTACAGACTGGCGTGTAAAGGAGAATTCCACAGTTACTTATTCTGTGGGCGGATTGATTTTGAGCAATTCCGGTGCAATTACGGCGAATTACTGGCTGTCTGAGATTTATGATGATGAGATTGCTCAGGCGCATAAGAACGCGGATATTCATCTCCATGACCTGTCCATGCTCACAGGATATTGTGCCGGATGGTCTTTGAAGCAGTTGATCAAGGAAGGTCTGGGAGGGATTCCCGGAAGAATTACGGCCGCTCCTGCAAGGCATTTGAGTGTGCTTTGCAACCAGATGGTGAATTTCCTCGGCATTATGCAGAATGAATGGGCAGGAGCCCAGGCGTTTTCCTCATTTGATACATACCTGGCGCCTTTTGTGAAAGCGGACCATTTGACCTATCCGGAAGTGAAAAAATGTATTGAGTCTTTTGTGTTTGGCGTGAATATTCCATCCAGATGGGGAACACAGTCCCCGTTCTCTAATATCACTCTGGACTGGACCGTGCCTAACGACCTTGCGAATCTTCCGGCCATTGTGGGCGGTGAGGAACAAGATTTTACATATGCAGACTGCAAAGAAGAGATGGATATGATCAATAAAGCGTTCATCGAGACGATGATTGAAGGAGACGCGGATGGCAGAGGATTTCAATATCCCATCCCGACATACTCCATCACAAGCGATTTTGACTGGTCTGAGACAGAGAATAACCGTCTGCTCTTTGAGATGACTGCAAAATATGGAACTCCTTATTTTTCAAATTACATTAACAGCGATATGGAGCCCAGCGATGTGCGGAGTATGTGCTGCCGTCTGAGACTGGATTTGCGGGAGCTGCGTAAAAAGTCCGGTGGATTCTTTGGAAGCGGAGAGAGTACAGGGTCAGTAGGTGTTGTGACGATTAATATGCCAAGAATCGCATATTTGTCCGAAAATGAGGAGGAGTTCTATAGCAGACTGGACCGGCTGATGGATATTTCGGCACGTTCTCTTCATATAAAGAGAGAAGTTATTTCCAAGCTTTTGGAAGAAGGTCTGTACCCATATACGAAGCGTTACCTGGGTTCGTTTGACAATCATTTCTCTACGATCGGCTTGGTTGGAATGAATGAAGCAGGGTTAAATGCAAAGTGGATTCAAAAAGATATGACTCATACTGAGACGCAGCAGTTTACAAAGAATGTACTGAATCATATGAGAGAGCGTTTGGCTGATTATCAGGAGAAGTACGGAGATTTGTATAATCTGGAGGCAACTCCGGCAGAATCCACGACTTATCGTCTTGCAAAGCATGATGTGGAACAGTTCCCAGACATCATTACTGCTGCAGAGGAATGCGGAACGCCATATTATACAAACAGCTCTCATTTACCGGTGGGGTATACGGAGGACGTATTTGAAGCTCTGGACATCCAGGATGAATTACAGACCTTATATACTTCGGGGACGGTATTCCATACATTCCTTGGAGAAAAGCTGCCCAATTGGAAAGCGGCTGCTGCATTGGTGAGAAAGATCGCGGAAAATTATAAACTTCCATATTATACGATGTCGCCGACCTATTCTATCTGTAAGGATCACGGCTATATCAAGGGAGAGCAATATACTTGTCCATACTGTGGAGGAGAGACAGAAGTGTACAGCCGGATTACCGGATACTATCGTCCGGTGAAGAACTGGAATGACGGCAAGGCTCAGGAATTCAAAGAGCGGAAGGTATACAATGTGTCAGATTCCCGTCCTGAGATTCAGGCAAAGTCTGCGGTACAGGAGGATATACATGTACAGGAGCTTCCGGGGACGGAGGAGGAAGGGGTAAAGGCGATTCTTTTTACTACCAAGACATGCCCGAATTGCCGGATTGCGACAAAGTCTTTAGAAAAAGCCAACATTTCTTACGAACTTGTGGATGCGGAGGAGAATGAGGAGCTTGTGAAAAAATATGGTGTCATGCAGGCGCCGACTCTTGTGGTTGTTGATGAGGATGGAGTGAAAAAGATGGCAAATGCATCGAATATAAAAGCATATGCTGAGAATAATAAAGAATAATATCGTGTGATTATAATAGGAGAATACGCAGGTGTCCAATCGGATTCCTGCGTATTCCACATAGTAGATAGGAGGTAGTAAAAAATGTATGATATTGGAATTATAGGCGGCGGAACAGCAGGAATGACGGCTGCGGTTTATGGACAGCGTGCCGGGAAAAGGACGGTAATCATCGAAGGGATGAATTATGGCGGCCAGATTACGGTTTCTCCGAAAGTGGAGAATTATCCGGGGATTGCCAGTGTCAGCGGTGCGGAATTTTCTATGAATCTGCTGGACCAGGCCATGAATCTGGGAGCCGAGACGGAATTAGAGCAGGTGACAGGAATCAGGGAAGAGAATGGAATCAAGGTCATTGAGACAGAGGGAAAGGAATATTCATGCCGGACCGTCATTATTGCTACCGGGGTGACACATCGTCATCTGGGATTGGAAAAAGAGGAAAAATTCCTGGGTGCGGGAGTGTCTTACTGTGCCACTTGCGACGGTGCATTCTTTAAAGGAAAGGATGTAGCTGTGATTGGCGGCGGAAATACGGCATTGCAGGATGCGGATTTTCTTTCAAATTACTGTAATAAGGTATACCTGGTACATCGGCGCGATGAGTTCCGTGGAGAGGCAGGACTGGTGGAGCCTTTAAAAAGAAAAGAAAATGTAGAATTTGTCTTAAGCACGGTTGTAAAAGATATTGTTGGAGAACAAGTGGTAGAAGGGCTGATATTAAATAATAAGAAGACAGGGGAGGATTTCCGGATTCCGGTGTCAGGCGTCTTTGTGGCAATCGGGCAAGTTCCGAAAAATGAGATGTTTACAGATGTAATAAAGCTGGATGATTCCGGATTCGTACTGGCAGGGGAAGACTGTGTGACATCAGCACCAGGGGTTTTTGCAGCGGGAGACTGCCGTACAAAGGAAGTGCGCCAGCTTACGACCGCAGCGGCGGACGGAGCTGTGGCAGCACTTGCAGCCTGCGGTTATATTTCAGCACAGGAGTTAGAACAATAGTATTGCCAGAGTTGTTGGAGCAGGGAGATTTTGTTTGCAGTAATAAATGGCCTGAGAGATTTTGCGTCTCTCAGGCTGTTTTTATGGTTATTGCTGCCAACGGCCAGACGCGCCGCATGGCAGGATGAATCCAGAGCTTTTTACCGGAAGGCCGATTTCCTGAGATTCCACATGCCCGCCCCAACCTTTCAGCTCGCCGGACAGAATATAAGTCAGGACTGCTGGAGCCAGCCCGGTTGTGTATGAATTGACCAGAAAGAATAAGGCATCCTTTGATAGAATCTGGGTGCATAGCCGTATCAGCGGATGAATCATATCTTCAATCTTCCAAATCTCTCCTTTTGGACCGCGGCCATAGGAAGGGGGGTCCATGATAATGGCATCATAGGTGTTGCCGCGGCGGATTTCCCTCTCAACGAATTTGACACAATCATCTACGAGCCAGCGGATAGGAGCATCTTTCAGACCAGAGGAAACGGCATTTTCTTTGGCCCAGGATACCATTCCCTTTGACGCATCCACGTGAGTCACTTGTGCTCCTGCCGCTGCCGCTGCCAGTGTGGCGCCGCCGGTGTAGGCAAACAGGTTCAGGACTTTGACAGGGCGCTTTGCATTTTTTATCAGATTTCCGGACCAGTCCCAGTTGACTGCCTGTTCGGGAAATAATCCGGTGTGTTTGAAACTGAAAGGTTTCAGATTAAATGTCAGGGAATGGTAATGAATCTGCCACTGCTGCGGTAATTCAGAGAATTCCCATTCACCGCCTCCTTTGGAACTGCGGTGATAATGCCCGTTCCAGTGTTTCCATCCAGCAGCTTTTTTGGGAAAATCCCAGATGACCTGGGGATCGGGACGGATGAGGATGTAATCACCCCACCGTTCTAATTTTTCGCCTTTAGAACAATCTATCACTTCATAATCTTTCCATTGATCTGCAATCCACATATAAAAATCCTTTCCTAAAGTATATTTGAAAATTTCTATAGCAATGTATTATCAAACATATTTTTTGTTTTGAAATCATATAGTGTCATTTTAATTTAGCAGGCTTTTACAATATATGTCAAGTACAAGTTCAGGTTTGCGTCCGTTTAAACTGTTTCTGTCCGGTTATATTTTGTAGATGACCGGGCTGTAAACTATGAATTTATCCGCACAACTGGTAAAAAAAATACGATATCGGTAATAAGGCTTTCATATCTACTGAAATATGCTAATTTAAAAAAGTAAAATAAGGAAAGGGGGCATTTTTATGTCAGGAAAAAATTTTATCAGGATAGCTAGTATTTTAATGGTAATTGCAGGCGCTGTGAGTATCGTTGTTTATCTGATTTTTGGGGTGTTTTTAACCTATGGGACCCTGAAAGAGGGGGAAAACCTGGGATGGCTTGTGGTTGCGCTGGCGGCGGTCTATACGATTTTTGCCTTGCTGCAGTTTATCGCGGCGGCAAAGGGAATCAAAGGATGTGACAGGAAAGAGGCTGTGGATGATCTGAAAAAGTGGGGGACCATACTTTTCGTTGTATCCATAATTGCGGGAGCTGCGAACTGTTACTTTTCCATATTGCAGGGCGGTTCTGTGATTTCCAGTGTCGTCAGCGCCATTTTAAGCCTGGTACTGCCGGTATTGTATTTATACGGTGTATCGTTAAATCAAAAATCATAAAAGCAGGAGAAAAGAATGGACGAAAGAAAAACGAAGCTGTATAGGCTTTTGGCGGCAGCTGCGGTTCTGGTGGTTATAGCTACAGGATGCACAGAGCAAAAATCCGGCGTGCTCAAGGTTGGGGTCAGGGCAGATATTATGAATTTCGGATATTTTAACGAGGAGACCGGAAAGTATTATGGGTTGGAGATTGATATTGCAGAGGAACTTGCCCGCAGGCTTGGATATTCCGCGGTACAATTTGTCACAGTAAAGCCGGACAACCGCAAGGAAATGCTTTTGGACGGAAAGGTGGACTGTGTCATTGCTGCATACTCTGCTGCGGACACACGAAGGGAAAATCTGGATTTTTCAGAGCCATATTATGTGGACGAGACAAGAATCATGACAGAGGCATCGTCGCTGATTCATACGCCACAGCAGCTGAAAAATAAAACCATCGGGATCATGAACGGTTCCAATGCAGGACCGCTTTTGGCCGAAAAGCTATTCGAGCTTTCTTTAATTACGGAAACTGTAGTTTCCAACACAGAAACCGAGACGGTATATGAAGGGGCGAGAGTGTTAAAAGCAGAGTCATACAGTGAATTGTCTGCATATCTGGAAGAGGGCATCGTCGATGCGGCATGTATGGATTCCTGTATTGCGCTTACATATATGAACGAGGACAGAAGGTTTTTACAACTCTCCATTGCAGAGCAGCAATACAGTGTAGCGACTGTGAAGGATTCTGTATTGAGCCAGCCCATAGATGATGCGGTCAATAAAATGCTGGATGACGGAACGATTGCCGGATTCATTGATAAATGGGATTAGGGGGGATGGATATGTTTAAGAACAAAAGAAAAAAAGCAGTTCTGATGATTGTGGTTGAGATACTCTGCCTTATCATTCTGGGGCTTTTTTTGACCGTCCTGCAAACCAATCTGTCTGTCAATGAGCAAAAGAAGGATACACAGGGGAATCTGGACGAGATGGAGGCGTTGGTAGATAATGCACATACTGCCGCACAGCAGAGTATTGATTCCTATGACGAGATTTATGCATCAAAGGCAGAAAGCGCTGCTTTTATGTTCAAAAATCAGGTGCTGTCGGGATATACAGATACGAATATGAAAGAGTGTCAGAAACTTTTGGATGTCAGCAATATCATGATCATAAATCGTGAGGGTGAGATTCTTGCCCAGGCAGGAGAAAGCACGGCGGATTTTGCTTATGAGAGATATAACCAGCTCCGCCTTGCTCTGGATATCTCAAAAGCCACCGATGCTTTTGAGGTGGAAAGGGACGGCAGGAGTTTCCGTTATTATGGGGCAGGGATTACGAAAGACGCTATGATCGTCATTGAACAAGATCCGAAAGAACTAAAGGAACTGCTGGCCGGTATTTCTTCCTGGGGCAGTATTCTCGAAGATGTTAATATCGGGCTGAATGGATTTGCTTTTGCGGTCTCTGCAAAGGATTATACATTTCTTTATTACCCGGATGAGGCCTTGATTGGTAAGGATTCCCTGACTAACGGCGTTTCCGTTGAAAATCTGGAGAAAAACAAGTTTGAGTGGATGACGATTGACGGTCAGAAACTATTCTGCGGCGTGACGAAGGTGGAGGATGCCTATATCGTGTGCGCGGTTACGTCAGAGGAAATTCTGGCGTCAAGAAATACAACTGTTGCCATTATCCTGTTTATTTATTTTGCTGTAATCACGCTTGTCATTACTTATGCATTCTTCCTGTTGGATGAGGAGAAACAGTCAGACCGGAAAAAGCTGTTTGGAAATTTTTATTACAACCATGTAGTAGGCAGGAAGATTGGGACAATCTCATTGGCAGGGCTGATCTGTATCCTTTTGATTTCTTTTTATATGCAGACGCTCTTTTCTCTTTCCAGACAATCCATGAGTAATATACAGCGTGTAGAAGAGGTAGAGAAAAAGATCAGCCAGTACACAAAGGAACGGAATGCGGTCAAAGAGCAGTATGACGAACGATATCTGAATAAGTGCCGGATTACGGCATATATTATTGAAAAAAAGCCGGAGCTGGCAGAGCATGAAACTCTTGCCGTGCTCAGTGAGATTTTGGATATAAAGTCGATTCATATTTTCGATGAGACAGGAAGACAGATTGCGACAAACGCCATATTGGGGGATTTTGTGTTGAGCGAGGACCCGGAAGACCAGTCCTATGAATTCCGCAGTCTGCTTAAGGGGAGCGCATATCACATTCAGGAAGCAAGGGAAGATGATACGACGGGGGAATACCGCCAATATATTGGGGTTACTCTGTGTGACAGCCAGGGAAAGGCAATCGGTATCGCGGAAATCAGCATCCTGCCTGAAAAACTAGAGGAAACGGTTTCTAATATGCAGATTGACAAGATACTGCAGGGAGTTAAAGTCGGCAAGGGTGGAATCATTTTTGCGGTCGGCAGAGAAGACGGGAAATTCGCATACCATCCGGACACCAGGCTGATTGGCAAGGATACAGCAAAATATGGGCTGAAAAATGCGCAGCTGTCAGACGGATATGTGGGCTTTATTACTTTGGGGAAGAACGATTATTATGTTTCTTCTCTGGAAACGAAAGACTATTATGTATATGCGGCGGTTCCGTCAGGTATGGTGCAGGGGAAGCGTCTTCCGATTACCATGGCCTCAGTTCTGGCGAGTGTGCTCACCCTCCTGTTTGTATTCGTGCTGCTTACGGTCAGCAGGCAGGACTTGGGGGAAAAGGGAGCGGAAAAGGCAGATGCCTCGGGCGGGATGATAGATATCGTGATGCCGGATAAAAGGCTTAGCAAGACAAGTTCCGCCTCTAGCCGTTGGGAAAACAGAATTGTAAAATGGAGTGAAAAAACGCCGGAACAGAGGATGTTTGTGGTATTGAAGATATTGCTGGCAGTGTTGGCGGCATTCATCTGCGCTGCGATACTGATGCGAGACCGAATATTTGACAGCAGTTCGATCTTTGTATATGTACTGGATGGCAAATGGGCAAAAGGCGTGAATATCTTTGCATTTACGAGCAGCATCATGATTGTATGTGTGGTCAGCGTGGTCACGATGCTTGTACAGAAGCTGCTCCAGATTTTATCGAAAGTACTTGGGGCAAAAGGAGAAACAGTCTGCCGGCTGCTGCACAACCTGCTGAAATATATGTCTGTGATTCTCGTTCTGTATTACTGTCTTGCGTTGTTTGGAATTGATACGAGGACACTGCTTGCCTCTGCCGGAATCCTGACATTGGTGATTGGGCTGGGCGCTCAGAGACTGGTATCGGATATCCTGGCAGGGCTGTTCATTATTTTTGAAGGGGAGTTTCAGGTGGGAGACATTGTTACAATCGGTGATTTTCGGGGAAAAGTTGTTGAAATCGGCGTGCGTACCACCAAGATAGAAGACGGGAGCAAGAATATCAAGATTATCAGTAACAGCGACGTCTGCGGCGTAATCAACATGACCAGGGAATATTCTTATGCATGGGTGGATGTCGGGATTGAATACGGAGAATCTCTGGAACGTGTAGAAAATGTCCTGGAAAAAGAATTTCCGAATATCAGAACGCATCTGCCGAACATTATCGACGGACCGTTCTACAAAGGTGTCATTTCTCTTGGGGATAACAGTGTGAATATCCGCGTGATGGTGCTCTGTTCAGAGGCAGACAGGATTCAAATGGAACGGGACCTGAACCGGGAAATGAAATTGATTTTTGATAAATATGACATTAATATTCCTTATCCACAGATTGTGCTGAACCAGCCAATTGAATTTCAAAAGGCGACGGAGGAAGAGCAGATGCAGGCACAACGGTTCCACGATGCACAGAGAATCATGGCCGGCAATCTTATCGAAGATGATGACGAAGAGCATTAAAAGGAGATAGGTTTTTCGTAAAACATGGGGCGGCCCAATTATACTGCAAAAAAACAGAACCAGGGGTGTTTTAATGGCGCTTCCGGTTCTTTTTGTATAGTCATTGATAGATTTGTACGCATATAATTAAAAAAATATAAAAAAATCAAAAAAAGTACTTGAATTATGTAATTGAATTCGTTATAATAACAAAGCTGTGGCATGATAGCGATGAAGCGTGAGGTTGCTGCCGACTGTGTGAAGAGTACAGGATGGCAGGTTTTCCGTGGAGCGAATGTCAAGTTAGGAAACTGGCGACAAGT